>JBDKSY010000250.1:0-7010 GCA_039680395.1 Anaerolineaceae bacterium
CCAGATACGCCCGCCAGATTGACGAATGCGGGTGTTAAATTCGTAGTCTTCATTAGTCAGCAGGGTTTCATCAAAGAAACCGATTTTGTCAGTCAGCTCTCGCTTGAAAGCCCCAAAGGGAACAGTATCGACGTAAGCAGCCTGGCTGGAATAGCGATACTGGGCATCGCCCACTGCCAGGGGATGGGCTGCGGCTGCTGCAATTGCGCGTGCAATCCAGGAACTATTTTGCGGCGTGATATCCCAGACACCGCCGACATTCTCAGCGATCCCTGCATCCAGGGCTTGAACACAGCGCGTTATGTAATCCGGGCTGGGAATGGAATGGGCATCCATCCGGATGATCACCTCTCCGTTGGATGCCAGAATACCAGCGTTTAAGGCAGATGGGATGATTTTTTTGGGATTATCAACCACCTGCAGGTTCATCTCCGGGTGGGCCGCTTTGAATTCCTGAATCACGGGGCGGGTCTGATCTGTAGACATACCATCCGCAATGATCACTTCCATTTCTGATTGTGAAAAATTTTGGTCTGTTAGAGCCTCCAAAAGAAGATGGATAGTTTTTTCTTCATTCCGGCAAGGAATGATCACAGATACTTTGCAGGTCATGATAACAGGGGTTTCTCAACAAAGCCAAATCGGGTTAATGTCAGCATGCAGCACTTTCGTCAGGCTCATGCGGAAGAATTGCAATGGCTTCCACCTCTACTGCACCGCCTTTTGGTAATGCTGCCACCTGAACAGCCGACCTGGCAGGATATTTTTGGCTGAAGAATTCTGCATAGACCGCGTTCATCTGCGAGAATTCGTTCATATCCTGGAGAAATACGGTGGTTTTAACCACACTGTCGAGGGTGGTCCCAACGGATTCCAAGATAGACTTCAGGTTGGTCAATGCCTGGTGGGTCTGCGTTTGGATGCCACCTTCAACTAAGTTACCTGTATTTGGATCCAATCCTAATTGACCTGAGACAAAGATCAAACACCCTGTTGAGATGGCTACTGAATAGGGCCCGATAGCTTTAGGCGCCTGGTCACAGGTGATAACATCCTTTTGAGAGCAGCAAGATTTCATGATCAATACCTCTATATTGCGTAGTTACAGAATTTGGCTGTTATTATAACATTCACAAGTCAGTGTAGCTGATGAGCGTTCAAGGGATGCTTCCGAACGGTATTTTGAGACCGCAGGTTTACATGCGCAAGCCCCGAACATGCGGGGCTTGCACCAATCAGAGCCAAATGCTGACTGAGGTCAAACCTGCCACTCGCCGATGCCTTTCCAACAGTGGTCAAGGTGCTCAGCTATCACGTCTTTGAGTTTGCGTTTGATGGTCGTGCGAACTGCCATCATTAAAGGCACCCCGCCCATTTCGTTTAGACGCACACCGATAGATCGAGCTTCCCGATGATGGCACTGCAAATCAAACGGTCCGCCGGGTGCCAGCGAAAGGAAATCATCAAGCTGCCCGATTTTAACCAGGGTATCAATCATGGCGTTGACTTCGGCTTTACGATGAGAATCCAATTTACGGATTTCAGGATCTCCAAGAACGGTATCAAAAAAGCTCATAATCTTGTCTTCCTTTTAGCTGATTTCCAGTTAAATTATAAACGAAATTTGGGTTCTCTGGTAATCGGGGGAGTAAAGATTTTTCTATGGAGGCTTTTCAATTCAAATTATTGATTTGTCGACAAATTATTGACATGTTGTTGAAATATTTAAGTCCAAGATTTGTACTGTATGCTATAATACAGCGAAGCGTTCGGAAAGTGTGACTTTCTTGGCGCTATTCGTGTTAACCCGTATTTACTTATTACAAGTCTGGGAATAGCAATCAATCAAAAAATTAGTAAGGAATTTAAGATGCCAAGTTCGTATTTAACACGTGAGGGATTTGAAAAGCTACAAGTGGAATTGGAATTTCTTCGAACTGAGAAGCGTAAGGAAATCGCTGAACGCCTTCAGGAAGCCATGGAAGACGGTGAGTTAATTGAAAATGCCGAATACGAGGATGCCAAAAATGAACAGGCTTTTGTGGAAGGGCGCATCAAAGAATTGGAATTATTATTGGCGAACGCCCATATTATTGATGAGGGCGAATCCGATAATGATACCGTCCAGGTAGGCTCTACGGTAACCATTCAGGAAGGGAACCAGGAACCGGAAACTTACATGATTGTCGGTCCTGCTGAAGCTGACCCACATATAGGTAGAATTTCCAATGAATCTCCCATAGGTAGAGCTTTACTTAATCATAAAGTAGGTGATAAGGTTAAAGTAGAAGCCCCGGGTGGCGCTTACTATCTCACGATCATTAAAAACTGCTGATCTAGATAAACCCAAGCGCCCCACCCGAAGTTTGGTGGGGCATATTTTATATATGCCTGAGAGGAAAGCCCTATGCTGCAGGATGAATTTACTGAGCTTGAAAATAACCGCTTAAAAAAAATTTTCCAACTGCGGGAAGGTGGGATAGAGCCCTACCCGACACAATCATTTAAGAACGCCACTACGGCCGAAGCAATCCAGGCTTTTGAGGAAGCAGAAACTAATAGCGAGAACGAGGTGGTTTCTTGTGTGTTAGCCGGGCGCCTGCGCGCCATTCGGAATATGGGCAAACTCAGTTTTGCTCATATCGAAGACCGTGGCGGCAAAGTGCAGTTATTGTTCCGTATCGACGAACTTGGTGAAGAAACGCTGCAGGCATTCGCACGTGATTTTGACTTGGGGGACTTTATCGAAGCCAGCGGGACGATGTTCCGAACCCGCCGTGGTGAGGTAACCCTGCTGGTAAAAAGTTTTCGCATGCTTGCCAAAGCCCTGTATCAATTACCGGCAGACAAGGATGAGGTGGTGGATGGCGAGGTGGTACGGCATGCCCTGCTGACCGACCCTGAAACCCGCTTTAGGCAACGCTATGTTGACCTGGCAGTCAACCCGGAAGTACGTGAAATCTTCCGCATCCGCACGGAAACCATCAAAGCCTTGCGCCGTTTTCTGGACGAACGTGGTTTCCAGGAAGTGGAAACACCCATCCTGCAGCCTATTTATGGAGGGGCGGCAGCACAGCCGTTCCTGACGCATCACAACCAACTCAAGCAGGATCTTTTTTTGAGGATCAGTTTTGAGCTGTATCTCAAACGCTTGATTGTAGGCGGTTTGGAGCGTGTTTACGAGATTGGGCGGGATTTCCGCAATGAAGGAGTGTCCTACAAACACAACCCTGAATTCACCCAGCTTGAATACTATATGGCGTATGCTGATTACCGCAGTATTATGGAAATGACCGAGCAGATGATTTCATACGTGGCGCAGCAGGTTTTGGGCACGCAGATCGTCCACTTTAACGGACATGAAATTGACCTGACCCCGCCCTGGACGCGCCTGGAGATTCGCCAGGGTTTACTGGATGCAACCGGCATAGACATTTATGCTTATCCAACTGCCACTGAACTGAGCGCAGTATTAACAGAAAATGGCATAGCGCACAACCCCAAATTGCCACGGGGCAAGTTGATTGGTGACATGATGGAAACGTTTTTGGAACCAAAACTTCTACAACCGACTTTTCTGTATGATTACCCACGCGACATTTCACCGCTGGCAAAAAACAAACCAGGGGATCCCCAAACGGTTGAACGTTTTGAAGGCTTTGTGGGCGGCATGGAATTGTGCAACGCTTTTACAGAACTGAATGACCCCCTGGAGCAAGAGAATCGCTTTTTGGAAATGGGAAGAGCCTATTCCGAGGGTGATGAAGAACGCCATCCAATGGATGAAGACTTTTTGCGCGCTCTCGCTTATGGCATGCCCCCAACCGGAGGTTTCGGAATTGGTGTCGAGAGGCTGGTCATGCTATTAACAGGTCAGCACAATATTCGCGAAGTGATCTTGTTTCCCCCTCTTCGTGAGTCAGACCAAGATTAAGACAGTGGAAATACGGTAAAATTGAGTTAAGAATTATCCAATCAGGATAGGTGGTGCAAGTCTTGCAACGCGAGTGTATATGAGCGAACTGGACTTAATTGAACTGGCGAGGAACGGTGACTTGGATGCATTCAATCATTTGGTGCTGATGTATCAAGATGCAGCCTATAATACAGCTTACCGCATCCTTTTTGACTCTGCGGCTGCTTCCGATGCTACGCAGGAAGCAGTCATCTCCATGTACCGTAAACTTAACAGCTACAGAGGGGGCTCATTCAAAAGCTGGTTCCTTCGGATTGTGACCAATGCCTGTTATGATGAACTGCGCCGCAGCCGGCGCCGTCCTACGGTCCCACTGGAGCCGGAAAGTAACGATGGGGAGCTGATAGAATCCCCCCGTTGGATGGAGGATAGTACTCCTGACCCTGAAGAAAATCTGGCCGATTCAGAGATGGAAAAAGCGATTCAGCACTGTATAAGCGGCCTGGAAGATAAGTTCCGCGTTGTGCTGGTGCTGGTGGATATTTCAGGGGAGGATTATGAATCTGTAGCTGTTACGATTGACCGTCCTATTGGTACGGTCAAAAGCCGTTTGGCACGTGCCAGACAGAAAGTACAAGAGTGTTTGCAGGATTATGGGGAACTTTTGCCTGAGAAATTCCGTCTAAATGATAAGGAATTAAGATGACCAGGCAAAGTAAAATTTCCTCCAAGGATTTGGAAAATATATCTGCATATCTGGATAATGCTCTCTCCGCTACGGAAAAGGCAGATTTCGAAGTGCGGCTAGCCAAGTCGTTGCCATTACAAAAAAAGTTAAAGGAATATACCCAGCTCAAAGTGGCTCTAAAAAAGCTGTCCTATCAGTCCGCACCCCGAGATTTCACACTAACGGCTGAGGAGGCTCGCGGCATTAAGCGAAAGCCGCTGTTTTATCCAGCTTTCAGTTATATTGCTTTAACCGCCGCTTTGTTGCTGGCGCTGGTTTTTACCAGCGAGTTTATCTTCAATAATTTTTCAGCTCCACAACCTCAAGACACGCAGGCAACACTCATGCTCGCTACGGAAGCGCCGGTCGAAGAAAACGTTGCAGCCACTGAAGCACCTCAGATTTTTACCTGGGGTTATGGCTATGGAGTTGGAGGCAAAACTGAAGGTATGGGGGGTGGAGGCAGCACACTCATGAGTACAGATCAATCCGGCTGGGGAATCGGTGGAGGGGCTGCCACTGCGGGTAAGGATATCGAACAGGAAGAAGTCCTCGGTGGGGAAGAAGTCAGCCCAAACGAGGAGCCCGCCATTGAAGATGAGAAACCTGAGCCTACAATTGTTACCCCGAGACCGGTCGTGAGTGTGGAACCGATCATCTTTGGCTTGCGCGCTGATGAAGCGGGCGAAGTCTTATCCGTATTTCCAACGGAAACCCTCAAGGAGCCAGATGCCCAGGTTCCTGTGGAGGTTGAGACGAGCAGCGATACGATTACAGTCTCAAACTACCGGAAATACGGGCTGACCGGTGTAGCGGTTCTCTTCGGTGCCCTGGCATTAGTGTATTATCGTAAACAATAACAATTAACCGTTCATAATGCGTTAAACAAAAACCGCCTCACCAAAATCTAAGGCGGTTCTTGTTCTTTTAATAATTTGGAGTTATTTCAAACCGATTGCCTGACGCAGTTCAGTGGTTTTGTTGGTTTTTTCCCAGGTCAAATCCAAGTCATCCCGGCCAAAGTGCCCGTAAGCAGCCAGAGGCTGGTAGATGGGTCTCAGAAGGTCCAAGTCATGGATGATGGCACGCGGGCGCAGGTCGAAGACTTTTCCAATCGCTTCAGCGATCTTTTCATCATCGACGGTACCGGTGCCAAAGGTTTCCACGTTGATGCTTAGGGGTTCTGCCCTTCCAATGGCATAGGAAATCTGCACCTCACAGCGGGAAGCCAGCCCACTGGCGACAACATTTTTGGCAACCCAACGGGCTGCATAAGTAGCGGAGCGATCCACCTTGGTCGGATCCTTTCCGCTGAAGCAACCGCCTCCGTGACGCCCCATGCCGCCGTAGGTATCCACGATGATCTTGCGCCCGGTCAGACCAGAATCACCCAAAGGGCCACCGACAACGAAACGACCGGTTGGGTTGGTATAGATTTTCAGGTCATCATCGACCAGTTCGGCGGGCAGAACTGGCTTGATCACATATTCGATCAAATCCTTGCGAATCTGTTCGTTGGTGACTTCTTTGCCAGCCAATTTATCGGCATGCTGGGTGCTGATCAAGACGGTATGAATACGGGCAGGCTTGCCGTAATGATATTCCACGGTCACCTGGCTCTTGCCATCCGGGTACATCCATTTCAGGGTGCCATTTTTGCGTACTTCTGCCATCTTGCGGCAGAGTTTATGCGAAAGGTAGATGGGCAGGGGCATCAACTGATCGGTTTCGTCACAAGCGTAACCGAACATCATACCCTGATCTCCTGCTCCGCCAGCCTCAATGAACTCCTCAGTGTATTCCAAAGGCAGGGTTTTGCCATTATGGTCTACACCCTGGGCAATATCCGGGGATTGGGCTGACACTGCCACCTGTACGGCACAGGTATACCCGTCAAAGCATTTTTTACCGCGATCGTATCCGATACTGGTAACCACATCTCGCACAATATGGTCAATATCCACGTACGTATTGGTAGTCATTTCACCGGTCACAAGTACGAAGCCGGTCTTGGTGACAGATTCGATCGCTACACGCGAAGAAGGATCATCCCGCAGGGCAGCGTCCAGGATTGCATCACTGATCTGGTCGCACATTTTGTCCGGGTGGCCTTCTGTCACCGATTCGGACGTGAACAAATATTTTGGTGACTTCATAAAAGTTGTTGTCATACACATACCTCCTTCAGGTTTGCATAAAAAAACCCCTGCGTTCTGAGGGGCAAATTTTCATCTTGGCTTGCCTCTCATCTTCCAGAAAAAACATCTGCCGGATTTGGCACCATACACTTGGTTGGTTGCCGAGGTATCAAAGGGCCGGTCCCTCCACCTCTCTGGATAAGAGCGCCACAAGGGGCTATTGAATTGT
>JBDKSY010000251.1:0-5441 GCA_039680395.1 Anaerolineaceae bacterium
TATTGAGAACAAACGACACCGTTGTCCGGGATACCCCTGCTAATTGAGCAACATCTTCACTGGTAGCGCGTTTTTTATTCATGCTCACACGTGTTAGTAACTCGTGTTACTAGTATTAGTATAGAGATTCTCTCTATGATTGTCAATAGGGAATTTCGATTAAATGACAGATTCCAGGGGGAAACTACGGATTCACAATCCAATCTGACATTTTAATGGAAAATGCAGCTCAATTGATTGAATGTGTAATAGATGAAATACTACCCAAGTGTTAGCAGGACAATTCCACCAACCGTCATCAGCATGCCCACAATTGTTTTTACTGTAATTGGTTCACCAGCGAATAATATTCCCATTAATGCCCCAAATAAAGGGGATGTGAACGCAATGGGCATTACTTTTCCCAGCGGTGCGCCTTTGATCGCAGTGTAATAGCACAGCATACCTGCCGCGCCTGCAACCACGCCTCCCCCTATAATCATATACAGCAGAGCTTTTGTACCAGCCTGCGGGACCGTTTTCCATTGTGGAAAACTTACCACACCAAGAACGATCAGTGCAATTGCAGTGCGAATGGTTATGCCCATTTGCGGACTTAAATTACCCAGATGTAGTCCTTTCTTTTCAAAATACCCTCCTACTCCCCAAAATATTGCGGTCAATAAAGCAAATAGCTGTGGCTTCATGGTTCCTCCTCTTTGATCGGGCTAACATAAAAATCGCGTAAACATTTTCGCATGGCAGCAATAAAAGAATTAACGGTAATTTTAAGGTAATTTTTGTGTTTCCCTATTGCAAATTGGTTTTATATCGTATACAATGTGTCTAAATGTGGTGATAAGTGGTGAATTGTGGTGAAATTCTAGGTGAGCGCCGGGTAAATCCGGCGTTCAGCATATATAGCAGAGGTAGAACGTATGTTCTTAGGCCAGTACCAGCACACGATCGACGAAAAAGGGCGGATGACAATTCCGGTTCGCTTCAGAGAACTGCTGGAAAATGGCGCATTTATCACCGAGGGATTTGAACAGAACCTCCTTGTTCTCACAAAAGAAAGTTTCGATGTTCTACGAGAAAAAGGATCTACTCTGAGTCTCACGGATCCACGAGCGCGTGAATTCAAACGGATATTCTTTGGCGGTGCAAGGGAAGTCGAATTTGATAAAGCTGGTCGCATCTTGATTCCATTTTTCTTGCGAGACAAAGCCCAACTTAAAGACGAAGCCATGGTTGTTGGAATTGGTGATTCATTCGAAATCTGGTCACCTGAAGTATGGAAACAGCAACAAGTGTCATTGAACAATGCCAAATCAGATGAACAGCATTTTTCTGATCTGAACATTTCCATAAAGTAAGTTTTGGGATGAGGAATATGATATGCAACCACCTCACCTGCCAGTACTTTACCAACAAATTATACACGCGTTATGCCCAAGCAGCCCAGGACGATACATTGATGCAACTGTGGGCGCGGGGGGACATTCTTTAGGGATACTTGAATCAAGTTCTCCCGAAGGATGTTTACTGGGTTTCGACCTGGACCCGCAGGCGCTGGAGATAGCTTCTCAGCGTTTTTCTTCTTTTTATGGAAGGGTGACTCTTGTTCAGGCTTCTTACGCTGCCCTGACCGAACAGATGCATCACCAGGGGTGGAATGATGTACAGGGGATTGTCATTGATCTGGGAGTATCGTCCATGCAATTTGATATTGCATCAAAAGGATTTTCATTCCTCAAGGATGGCCCTTTAGATATGCGTTTCAACCCTGATCAACCCCTGACCGCCGCAGACCTGGTCAACAATCTCTCAGAGAATGAACTGGCAGATCTGATCTTTCAGTATGGCGAAGAACCGCAATCGCGTCGGATCGCCCGAGTGATCTGCCAAACACGACCTCACACCAGGACTGTAGAACTTGCTGCCATAATCCAAAGCGCAGTAGGGGCACATGGTAGTAAAATTCACCCCGCGACCCGAACGTTTCAGGCGTTGAGGATTGCAGTGAATGGCGAGCTAGATGCTTTAAAAGAGTTTCTACCGCAGGCAGTTGCAGCATTATCTAAAGGAGGTAGATTGGCTGCTATCTCGTTCCATTCACTAGAGGATAGGATTGTCAAGCAGTATTTTCGCCAGGAAAGCACAGATTGCCTTTGCCCCCCCTCACAACCAGTTTGTACCTGCGGACATAAAGCGAGTATCAAGTTGATCAACCGCCACCCTATCGTGGCAGATGATGCAGAGGTTGATCAGAATCCTCGAGCACGAAGTGCAAAACTTCGAGTCGTAGAAAAGTTGTAAGTATTATTCGTTACGATCAAAAAATGAGTTATTAAGAAAGAGAACTTACAGGCAATAGAATGGCAAAGAGTTTCAAACAGGCATACAAACAAGCACCCTGGAGATTACAGGTCCAGCGCTTCGGCGTTATTGCACTGGCGCTGGTTGGTATTGCCATCATTGCTTTCCTTTACTTGAATATTTCTGCTCAATCGGCAACGGCTGGAATTGAAGTGCAGAAGCTCGAAGCCACCCGTCAGGCAATAAATAATGAGAACGCGAGCCTTCTTACAGAATGGGCTGACCTCACTTCTGCAGCAGAAATGGAAAAACGAGCTTATGCCAGTGGGTATGAACTGATAGATCCGAATAACGCAACTTATGTGATCGTTCAAGGCTACACAGGAAGAGAACTCCCCGATGTTGAGACTGCACCCTATACGAAGTTATCTGCACCGACTGTGATCAAACCCAGCTATACACAATCCCTCTGGGAGTGGTTCTACGATTCCATGATCATGGGTAAAAATGTCCTGGGGGTACAGCCATGAACCAGGATAAATTCCAGAGCCGAATTAAATATGTACAATTTGTCTTCTTTGGCGTGGCAATTATCATTTTTGCCCAATTGGTTCGCATTCTCATTACCGGCAGTGATCTTATCAGCCCTGACACACGCTTTGTAACATACAATCCAGAACGCGGTGAGATATATGATCGTAATGGTAATCTTTTTGCGGGCAACAGGGTCGTTTACGAAATATCCGTCAATCTGACAACTGTCAATGCATATCAGAATCAGGATCAAATTATCCAGATCCTCTTCAATGTGATCGGCAAAGATTACAGCTCCAAATTCCTTGAAGCTCAGGCTTATAACGCCGGTCAGACTGATCCAGCAAAGAAAATCTATTATTTGGTACTCGATGATTTCATTGACCCGGAAAAGATCTCATACCTTGAAGGATATCTGGAAGAATACGCAAATAAAAGGCTTGATAAGAAAGTTGCCAAGAAACTACCAGAGCTCAATCTGAACGGACTTGAATGGTGGCCTCACCTTGTGCGCACTTACCCAGAATTTTCCCTGGCTTCCAATGTGATTGGCTTTGTTGCATTTAAAGACCGTACAGCACCGACCTATTTTGGGATCGAAGAAAAATACAATCAACTGCTGGCTGGAAATTCCATCACTATCGAAGTCTCTGATGATCCCAACAAAATGAATGACCTTGCAGAGGTACCGCCAGGAGCAAGCATGATCCTGACCATTGATCGCCAGATCCAAAAAAGCATGGAACAAATTCTTGATCGGGCGGTCGAACATACTGGTTCAGTTTCGGGCACCATCATCGTGGAAGATCCAGAAACCGGTGAGATTTTGGCCATGGCAACCAACCCGCGCATGGACTTGAACCAATATTCTTCGGAATTAGAAAAGTTTCCAGAGATGGGTTCCTTCAATCGGGCGATTGGTGTTCCTTATGAACCAGGTTCTGTTTTCAAAGTGATCACTATGGCGGCCGCTTTGGATGCAGGGGTTGTAACCCCATCAACCACCTTCACTGACACCGGGATCATCTATGTCGGCCAGACTGCCATCCATAACTGGGATGGTGGCGCCTGGGGAATACAGGATATGCAGGGATGCATGCAGCATTCATTGAACGTGTGCCTAGCATGGATCGCACAACAAATGGGGTCTGACCTTTTCTACCAGAGCCTTGATAAATTTGGGATCGGACGCAGTACGAATATTGACCTCGACGGCGAAATCGTCTATCCCCTCAGCATTCCGGGAGATAAATACTGGTCAGAAAGCAACCTGGGTACGAACTCTTTTGGACAGGGTCTGGCAACTACTCCAATCCAGATGATCACTGCCGTTTCTGCAGTCGCCAATGATGGCAAGATCATGGCTCCGCATGTCGTTAAAGCAACCATCCAGGATGGGCATGTTTATGAATACACCCCTCAGGTAATGCTCACTCCCATCAAAGCGGAAACAGCGCATACTCTTACGAATATGCTGGCAAACTCACTGGAAGAAGAAGCATCTGATGCTTTAATAGATGGTTACCGGGTGGCTGGGAAAACTGGCACTGGTGAAATTGCCATCCCTGGTGAAGGATACGTAACCGAAAAAACCAATGCCTCCTTTGTCGGGTGGGGTCCAACCGATGATCCAAAATTCCTGGTTTATATCTGGCTGGAAAAACCCACATCGGATAGATGGGGTTCTATCGTCGCAGCTCCAGTATTTGCAGATGTGGTGAAAAAATTGGTTGTTTATATGAATATTCCACCTGATGAGATCCGTCAGGGATTGTATAGCAAATGAGGATGATGTGTTTACGCTAAATGTTATTCTAGAAGCACTTACTGGTACAGGCAACCCCAATGCTACACGAAAGATCAATGGGGCTGCGATTGATTCGCGTCAGATATGCCCAGATGCGTTGTTCGTTGCCCAACCTGGCGAACAGGTTGATGGTCACGACTTTGTAGCAGATGCCTTCAACCGTGGCGCATCATGCGCACTCATTCAAAAAGATACTCCCCTACCCTTCCCTGTCCTTGATCTGCGCAGTGAAAAGCTTCCAGATAATTTTGATTATTCCCAACCTCCATTTTGCATCCGGGTTGAGAATACGCTCACGGCATTGCAAAAGATTGCTGCTTTCTGGCGACAACAGTTGGATCTACGAGTTATTGGGATCACAGGTAGTGTGGGTAAATCAACCACCAAAGAACTGGTAGCCGGAGTGCTCAGCCAGCGTTTTTCCACCTTGAAAAATCCCGGCAATATGAATAACGAAATCGGATTGCCCCTCACCATATTGCAGCTCACGAAGCAACATACACATGCCGTCCTGGAAATGGGTTTCTATGTTCCAGGGGAGATTGCTCTCTTGTGCGATATCGCCAGACCTCAGATTGGTGTAATTACAAATATTGGAACCGTGCATGCCGAACGCGCTGGTTCTCAGGCGGAAATTGCACTTGGAAAATCCGAGCTGGTACAAAGTCTTCCAGCAGCTCCTGAAGGGGTTGCGATTTTGAACTATGATGACCCCTGGGTGCGGGGAATGGCGAAAAAAACCAAAGCTTCCATATTCTCGTATGGCCTTGACCCCGAAGCCGATCTATGGGCTGATAATGTC
>JBDKSY010000252.1:0-4915 GCA_039680395.1 Anaerolineaceae bacterium
ATTGATTGGGCGCGCAGTGTTTTCATGCAAGGGAAGGAATTTTGCGATATCGAATCGGGAGTAGCGCAAATTCCCGCCGGTTCTGATGGCGTATTCTTCCTCCCATATTTGAATGGCGAAAGAGCCCCTTTCCGCGAATCCTGCGCTGCTGCACAATTCAGCGGGATTTCACCGCAACACACCCCCAGCCACCTGATGAGAGCAGTGTATGAAGGATTGGTCTATAGCCTGAAGGACTGCTATTCTCATCTTCCTATCGGTGAAACCCCCATAGTCCTCGCGGGCGGTGCTACAGGCAGTAAGGTACTTTGCCAGATGTGTGCAGATATCTTGAATCGTCCCATGCTGCGCATTCCTGAACAGGAATTTGGCCTGCACGGCATGGCAATGGGACTGCTGGAAGCCTCAGGGATTGGTTCACCACGATTGTCCCTGGAAGAACGGGGTGAAATATTTACCCCAGATAAAATAGCGAGTGAAATTTACCAGGAAGGTTTTTCGATTTACCGCCAATTGCGAGAAGCGATGACACCTTTCTGGAAGAACCGGGATGTATTTTTATCAAACCTTCATTCCCGGTAATTTTGGAGATTGATCATGATGCTGCAAGAATTACGGCAAGAAGTTTATAAATGTAATATGATGCTTCCCGAGAATGACCTGGTCAAAATGACCAGTGGCAATGTAAGCGGGCGTGATCCTGAAACGAATTTTATTGTCATCAAACCCAGCGGTATTCCTTATGAATTGTTGACACCAGAAAACCTGGTCATCGTTGATCTGGATGGAAATGTGGTTGAAGGAGAACTGACCCCATCTATTGATACAGAAACACACCTGGTGGTTTACCGCGCCCGACCGGATGTTTTTGGCATGGTGCATACCCATTCAGCATATGCAACCAGCTTTGCTGTCCTGGGGAAGCCCATCCCGCCGGTGACCACAACCTGTGGCTTGATTGGTGGGGGAGTACCACTTGGTGGATTTGCCTGTTTTGGTGGTGAAGATATTGGCAAAGAAATCGTAAAGAGAATTGGCAACCATTATTCCATCATCATGCAGAACCACGGAGTGTTCACCATAGGACCTACAGCTTCTTATGCCACTAGGGTGGCTGTTGAAGTTGAAGATATGGCGAAAATCGCTCACCTGGCCATGCTGATTGGTAAACCAGTTATTCTTACTGACGAGCAAATTGCTCTTGTTTCAGGGGGGTATGAGAATAATTACGGGCAAAAGAGAAGATGACGAACAATGAAAGCATTTGTAACCGCACGCATTACTGAAAAGTGGCTCGATGAATTAAAGAAAAAATTTGAGATACAGCGCTCGCTGAATTTCGACCAGGGTGACTTGAAGACCAGTGATCTGATTTCAGGGTTGCAGGATTGCCAGGTGGCAGTGATCGAAAACGATTCCATCACCCGCGAAGTACTGGCGCAATGCCCGTCATTGAGCGCCATTGTTGATTTCCGCGGAACCGCATCGAACATAGATATCGAAGCTGCAACCAAATCCAATGTAGTCGTGATCAATACCCCGGGGCGGAATGCCAATGCTGTGGCTGATCTTACGGTGGGTTTGATGATCGCCTGCGCGCGGCATATCTCTCAAGGGATTGACGTCATCCGCCAGAATCAATGGGTTGAAAAAGGTACTCGCTGGGTGTATGTACATTATCAGGGATATGATCTGGCTGGGAAGACGGTGGGGATACTGGGGTTGGGTGCCATCGGCAGGTTGGTGGCAAAAAGGTTGCTGGGTTTTGATGTGAACCTTGTTGGGTATGACCCATTTGTATCACCAGAAAGCGCAGACTCATTCCATGTAAAATGGATGCCCCTGGATGATGTGTTGAAATGCTCCGATATTATTACCATTCATATTCCGATGAATGATTCAACCAGAAATATGTTGACAGAACGCGAGCTTAACCTGATGAAACCCACTGCATATTTGATCAACACAGCCAGAGAAGAGATTGTGAACGAGCTGGCATTGATCAAATGTTTGCAAGAAAAGAAAATTGCTGGCCTGGCACAAGATGTTTTCATTCATGAACCGATTGGTTTTGATCACCCGCTTATGAAATTTCCCAATGTGATCTGTACTCCACATTTGGGAGGTGCCAGTTGTGACGTGATCGAAAACCAATCGCAGATTGGGATCAGCAACCTGTTCGCATTCTTGGGTGGCGAAAACCCAAAGAATTGTATCAATCCCACTGTGATTCCTGCTGCATGGCAAAAAATTAGCAAGGATATTGCCTGAAGATATTGTTACTACCTTACATACAGAAGCCCGACAGTTTTGCCGGGCTTTTTGTTTAAAACAGGCGAAGAGAAAGTGTGCTCTATTCCAACGAATAGGTTCCATATTTCTACCACAGTAAATTCCCGCTAAAAAAGTAACCTGATACCAGTTCACTCATTGTTTACTTTACAGGGTTTTATTAATAATCAGGTAAAATACAGATATATATTACCTGCTAAATTATTGATCCTCTCATGAGTCCTTTTGCTGTCATCATCCTTATTGTTTGCGGATTTTGTCTGATCAGTCTACTTATTGGATGGTTGATCGCTGAGCGCTGGCATATTTATCTCCCATCGTCGAAAAAATTCATTCCCTGGTTTACTTTCAATCCCAGAATCGCGATCAAGAGCCTGCTGACATATATTTATCATCGCTGGCCGAAGATCATTCAAGGGGTGTTGATCAATGTTGTTCATCCCTATCTCAATGGACCCGTCAAGCGATATGTACACGAACATTACCACGGTAAAGTGCTCACACAAGAGCTGGCAGAAGCAGTGATCAACCTTGATCACGAGATTCCACTCCAGGATCTTGGCCAGCATATCATCCCCTACCCAATGGCAAGGGATATTGTGTTGCAGCTTCCACTGGATATTGTGGTATATGAATGCGGCTGTCGCACTTCTCGTCCAAAGCATTGTGAACCAACCCAGGTCTGTTTGCTTATTGGGAAACCGTTCACCGATTTTGCTCTGGAGCATCATCCCAAACACAGCAAGCGCCTGACCCAAGAAGAAGCCATCCAATTATTGCGAGACGAGCATGAAAGAGGACATGTACATAGTGCATTTTTTAAAGAGGATCGGTTGAATCGCTTTTATGTCATTTGTAATTGCTGCCCATGTTGCTGTGGCGGGTTAGAAGCTATGGTGAAATACCAAAATCCCATGATAGCTTCTTCAGGGTATGTTGCACACGTTAATGTGGAAGCCTGTATCGCCTGTGGAACTTGTACCCAAAACTGCCCTACGGGTGCACTCACCGCTCATTCTCAAGCAGTAGTGGAATGGGAGAAATGTATAGGCTGTGGTGTCTGTGTGGACCGCTGCGCGCAGGGAGCGATCGCTTTGCAGCAAGATATTCGTAAGGGAATACCCCTGGATGTTTCAAAATTAAAATAGAATAGTCACGCCAGGTCAAAAATGGCGTAAGATAAAGTATGAAATCCACATTCATTTAATGAGGAGGATGAAATGCTAAAAGAGTTTAAAGAATTTGTTATGCGGGGTAGTGTTTTAGATCTTGCCATTGGCGTGATCATTGGTGGCGCATTCGGCAAAATCGTTTCATCACTGGTAAATGATGTAATAATGCCTCCCATTGGCTTATTACTTGGTAAAGTGGATTTTTCAAAGCTGTTCATCAGCCTTTCTGGTACAAAGTATGCGTCTCTTGCTGCAGCACAAGAAGCAGGTGCTCCCACCCTCAACTATGGAATGTTTTTAAACACGATCATTGAATTCCTTATCATTGCATTTGTCATATTCCTGGTTGTTCGACAGATAAACAGACTGTTCAAACCGAAACCGGAATCTGTTGAGCCAACCACGAAAACCTGCCCATTCTGCCAGACAGAAATCCCTATCAAAGCTGTACGCTGCCCACATTGCACTTCAGAGTTGTAAACCCTTATGGATACCTGGACTATTCTCTGGATCATTCTTGTAATTTTGGTAATCGGCAGTTTTGCCATCCTCATCATTTTTAATAACCGCCAGTCTGCCCTGGAAAGGGAGATCAAAGAAGCAATTGGGCAGGTGGGTTGGAAGATCCACGATGATCTGATCACCGGTTCAGATAGTACCGGCATCTCCTGGCAAATGGGCTTTAGCGGTGAAGGGATCAACCGTTCGCTTCATTGGACGACTACTTCTGTTCATCTTCGCAAGGGTGCACTGGTGATCATGCCTGCCACAACAGCAGATATATTTTCCAGCGCGAATCGCCGGTTAGCCTACCGGCTTATAGGAAGTGGCAAAAACTGGCTGGAAGACGGAATTATGACACTGCAACAGGCAACATCCAGAGGGAAAGAGTTGGCGCTGGGCACGGAAGATTTTCGAAAGCATTTCAGCATTTATGCTATTAATGAAGAAGAAGCTCATACGTTAATTGTTCCTGAAATTGAAGCCATGCTCTCTCATTTTCCTAACAAACCTGGCCAACCATCTACACCGGTTTATGTGTTCCTCAATCATTCCGTATTGCAGGTGTATGCAGAAACAGCGGAACACAGTATGGATCAAATTACCCACATTGTTATGCTTGGGATTGCTCTGGCACATAGGGTGGCAGAAATTCAAAAGGAAGACGCAAATACGTAAGCCTGGCTATCAGTAATTATGCAATAAAGGCAATTCAGGATGATATCCTGGTTTGTCTGTTTAAAGCTGGGGTGAGCGATTAACAGATTTTATGGGGTTTTTCTTGATCGAATTGATGATAATATTGTTCAATTATTTCGCCCCGAATAGCTTTGGAGCTTTCCCAGGGCTATAAAGGAACATTGTTGAATATTTGGTAAAATTGCTCGCACGTTTCAGTTCCTGTAAATGGGGCTAAATTGAAGATTTTTCTGAAAGAATGGGATATTTGG
>JBDKSY010000253.1:0-2820 GCA_039680395.1 Anaerolineaceae bacterium
GTCCATTCGGGTGAAATGCCAAACAGGCTTTCCAAAACCCGGTTGACGATACCCAATTCCGGGTTCAGCATCCCCCGCCAGATCAAAATGGTGATCAGGCTGGGGATGGTGTAGGGAATTAACAGCAGGGAGCGCAATATCTTCTTGCCCTTGAAGTTCGGATCGCCATAAATAATCGAAATAAAAAGCCCCAAAGAGAAAGTCAGGAGCAGACTCATGAAGGCGAAGACGAAGTTCCAGATAACAATGGTCACCAATGGCCCGCGCAAACCCGGGCTGGTAGCGAATTGTACAAAGTTATCAAACCCTATCGTAGCGCTATACCCAGGAACAATTGCTGATCCGTCCCGGGCAGTCCAGGTGCCCTTTTCGTCATAATACTGGACACCAGTTTTTAAATTGGTAAAGACGTTGGTAGCAGAATCATATTCGTACAGCGGCACCAATTGCGCGGCTTCGGATGGGGAACGCACCTGAATCGTATTCTCCGGGTCGCCAAATTTTATCTGGGTCAGAGTCTTATCAGTGGATGCGGCAAGTTTGTTGAGCCGGGTATAGCCATCGATTGTTTTGGGTGTGCCGTTTTCGTCCAGTTCACCAATGCCATTCTGACCGGGCACCACCTCGAGGGTGTGGTCATCCGCCTTGGCTTCCACCATACGAACGATGCTGGTGTTGCCATCCGTATCCTTCAACCACAGCAAGTAATCGTTCGTTTCTGAGCGGTATGCTACCCATTGGTAGGATTTTCCGGATTCAGGCAAATACGTTTGAGCGCTGATCTGTTCGATTGCCTGAGCTTGGGAGATCAAATGCCCATCTCCATAATTGGTGAAGGCGTTATATATAGTATAGATGATTGGAAAAATGGAGAAGAGCAGCCAGGCTGCCAAACCTACCGCCATCCAGCGAAAATGTTTCATTTTCGGGACGAGGAAACTGATTGATATGATAGCAATGATGCAAGCGAAAACGACTGCAAGTGGGATATACCCAAGCTTTACCAGTCTAAACGCAAAATATCCCAGCAGGATATCTACAATAGCGACAATAAGAATAGTGATTATGGAGGAAATGCTGGTGATAGTCTTTTTGGCAAAAGCCGCCGTGGAACTACTCGGTTTGTTCATTCCCTGCTTCTCCTTTCTATTAACTTGTAGAGAAGAGACCAGATAATACTGGTCTCTTCTTTATTACTTAACCAAATTACGGAAGTTGAATGTCCAGCAGGTGAGTCTCAGGATCGTAAGTGAAGGCAACCTCGCCCTCAGTCGCGACGGTGAAAGTGATATTATCACCACCAGCGACGCCTTCGGCACCATAGTTAGTGTCCCAACCGCCGTCCATGGCAACTTTGATTTGATACTCGCCAGCAGGGATGGTAAATTTGGCGGTATACAAACCATCATCGCCAAGAGTCATTGCAGAACCGTCACATTTAGGATCCCAATCACCCTCGCAAACCCCAGCAGCCACCTGCCAGTCACCAGGCAGATTAACCATTCCAGTGTAATCAGCCGCAATGGCAGCTACAATGGCTTCCTGTGCGAAGGTATAGGCTTCTTCAGGGGTTTTCTCGCCATTCAAAATAAAGGTGAGAGCATTACCCCAGTCAGTCCAAACTTTGCCCATTTCAGGGATGGCAGGCATAAGTTGGGCATCTGCGCCGGCAGCCGCGATGGAGGGTAGATCCGGATCGGTTTGCTTTTCAAAAGCAGGCAGGTAAGCGGAATTGCGAGGATCGGCTTCCACAAACTTGAGCATGGTTTCTTCGGTGGCAACGAATTCGGTCAAAAAGGTCTGAGCCAATAGGATGTTCTCGCTGAAGGAATTCACAAGAAAACCCTGGACGCCCTTGAAAGGTACTCCGCCATCCGGGAAAGACGCCACGGCAAATGGAGTGCCAGCCTTGCGCAGGTTATTGAGTTCCCATGGACCATTCATCAGGAAAGCGATTTGGCCATTGACAAACATCGATTTTACAGTGTTACCATCAGTCTCTTTGAAGAGGACGCCATCATCCAGCCACTTTTTTGCCATATTGCCAAATGCAATCATACCTTCGCCGCCAACACCGACATCATCGGGGTTGTAGTTACCCTCGGCATCTACACCAAAGATGTAACCTCCCTGGGAGGTCATCCAGGGATAGGCATCGTAGGAAGTACCAGCCAAAGCGATACCATATTCCACCTTGCCATCGGCGATCAACTGTTTGCTTATGTCATAAACTTCCTGCCAGGTGGTAGGGGCAGTCTCGACCAGATCAGTGTTGTAGAAAAAGCCCAGGTTCTCAGTTGCGTAGGGCATACCATACAAAACACCGTCTACAGTGAAAGCTTTGATAGCGTCAGCGTCAAAGTCAGCAGCTTTTTCACCTAGATCCATCGGGGCGATCAAGCCACTGGCGACCAAGGCTGGAGCCTGGTCATGTGCAACAATAATGATATCCGGACCTTCGCCAGCAGGAGCTGCCACAAGGAAATTATCTCGGATACCAGAAACCGTCTCTACGACCAAGTCGACGTTATACTCAGCCTTCAGTTGATCTGCCAGGGCAGCCAGGACGGGGGCCCGCTGTTCATCTGCCCAAATACGCAGGGTGGCAACAGCCTCTTCTTCGGTTGGGACTTCGGTCGGAGCTTGGGTCGGAGCTTCGGTCGTAACTTCGGTCGGAGCTTCGGTCGGAACTTCGGTAGGGACTTCTGTTGCCTGGCCGCATGCACCAAGCAGCAAAGATGCAATCAAAATGACTGCAAAAAACAAATAACTTTTCTTCATTGGTTTCTCCTTTGAAACAGTAGATTGTGGTGGGCAAAC
>JBDKSY010000254.1:0-5737 GCA_039680395.1 Anaerolineaceae bacterium
GACCAATCAGAAAGCAGTAGATATCGTCTCTACATTATGGATCAAGATGGTTCAAATCGAGCATTGGTTTTTCCTGATGAAGGCTCAACTGGATTACAGCCACAGCAGGTAACCTGGGGAATGACCAGTCCTTCCTCTCAGAGGATGCTTGGCCTGATTTATCAGGGAAATCTTTGGCTTATCACACCTGGAATTAACACAGCCAGTCAGATAACAGGCGATGGTTCGATAGTAAAAATAGATTGGGAATAAAGAGGAAATAATGAGAGTTCTAATTACCGGAGCTGCTGGCTTCTTAGGTTCACATCTATGCGAAAAGTTCTTGCGTTCTGGTCATCAGGTTGTTGGAATGGACAACTTTATCACAGGAAGTCCGGATAATCTTTCTCATCTCGCCGGAAACTCCGATTTTGAATTTATCCGTCATGATGTTGCTAATTTTATTTTTGTTCCTGGCAAAGTAGATGCAGTCTTGCATTTTGCGTCCCCAGCCAGCCCCAATCCCAACTCACCTTTTGGATACACCAACCTGCCTATACAGACAATGAAGGCTGGTGCATTGGGTACGCATAATACTTTAGGCGTTGCCAGAGTGAATAATGCCCGGTATATGTTGGCTTCGACCAGCGAAATATATGGTGATCCGCTTGAACATCCCCAAAAAGAAACATATTGGGGTCATGTTGATCCCATTGGTGTTCGCTCTGTTTATGATGAAGCAAAAAGGTTCGCTGAAGCCTTGACTATGGCATATCACCGGTATCATGGGATCAATACCTGTATCGTTCGGATTTTTAACACATATGGACCTGGAATGCGCCTGGATGATGGCAGAGCATTACCAAATTTCTTGCAGCAGGCATTAAGGCATGAACCTCTCACAGTTTATGGTGATGGTCTGCAAACGCGCAGTTTCTGCTATGTAGACGATCTGGTCGAGGGTATTTATCGTTTGCTTTGTTCCAATGAGCATGACCCTGTAAATATCGGCAATCCTGAAGAAACGACCATCCTTGATTTTGCCAAAACGATCAATGAATTAGTGGAAAATCCAGCCGGTATCATTTTCAAACCAGATCTTCGTCTTGGTGATGATCCCCAGCGACGGCAACCAGATATTACACGTGCCAGAACAATATTGAACTGGCAGCCTTCGACCTCCCTTACTGAAGGGATCAAGAAAACAATACCATACTTTATTAATAAACTTGGACTCGCATAATGCCTAAAGAACACAAAGAATGGACGAGATTCTTCCGTTTTGCTATCGTCGGTGCCTCGGGAGCAGTTGTAGATTTTGGTATTCTTAATCTGCTTACTCTGGTATTCAAAATTGCCTATGTGCCATCTTCAGTTGTTTCATTTGTTATGGCAGTTCTGAATAACTTTCTGTGGAACAGGTTTTGGACATATCCAGATTCTCGCAGCAAACATGTCGCAAAACAGTTGATACAATTTGTGATAATTAATGTCATAGGATTGGCTATTCGTACTCCTCTTTTAGCATTTCTTGAAGGAGTACTGATCAAATTATTCACAAATATTTTGCCAAAAGGATTTTTCCTTACTCCTGCTTTTGTTGGTCATAATATTGGCCTGGCAATTGCCATATTGGTTGTCATGTTGTGGAATTACATCGCCAATCGGTATTGGACATATAACGATGTGAAGTAACAGGAAGGGCTGCATGGGTGACTTACGCGTAATTGGAGGAAAAGCGGGTGGTTTGCGATTGAGATCAGTCCCGGGTACCAGTACACGCCCAATTACTGACCGTGTAAAAGAATCTTTATTCAACATTCTTGGAGCTGACATTCAAGGCTCTACTATGCTGGATGTATTTTCTGGCACAGGTGCTGTTGGCATTGAAGCGTTAAGTCGTGGTGCTGTCTTTGTTCGAATGCTTGACCTGAACCGGCAGGCGATACAAACAATTCATGCAAATCTTGAACACACTCGGCTTTCAGCCTGTGCAGATGTAATTCAAGTGGATTCGCTGAACTATATTCAGCGACTGCCAAATAGGACTTTTGACTATATTTACATTGCACCCCCACAATATAAACAAATGTGGTTGGAAACATTGCAAAAGGTAGATGCACAGCCAGGTTGGTTGGTAGATGATGGATGGATTATCGTACAGATCCATCCAGTTGAATATGAACCCGTTCAGTTGAATAATTTTATTGAATTTGATCAGAGAAAATACGGAAGTACCTTACTGGTCTTCTTTGAGAAGAAATCCAATCAGGGTTGAAATTCGACGATTAATTTCTCATTTTCATCATAATGAGAATACCCCCAGAATAATTCCCTATTTTTTATGAATTCAACTACTTTCGGAAGAATGGCTGGAATATCTTCTACTAATGGTAAGGTTGCTACTTCACTCAGTTTCACCCATTCCAATTGACCTTCACCAGATTCTCTCATCTCCTGACCATTGAATTCACCCTGGAATACAAATAATAGAATTCCAATCATTGAGGATGTATTTATAGTTATAGTTCCACAGAGCTTTAATGGGATATTATAAAGGCCGCTTTCTTCATTTAACTCTCTTATTGCAGCGTTCAATATATTTTCGCCATTCTCTACATGTCCACCTAATCCATTATATTTGTTCGCCCAGATCCTCTTTTTGGATGACCCTTTGATCAATAACACTTTATCTCCATCGAAAATAAAAAGAAGTACTCTTGGGATCACCTGGAATCTATCATTCGTAACACCCTGTTCAGAAATTGGCATGGCTTCACCTGTTTTTTTATTTATTTAATATAATAAGCGCAGCAAATTATTTACCTTTTCGTGGAAAAACTTGCTGCGCTCAAACAAATCATCTTCAAAGTA
This sequence comes from Anaerolineaceae bacterium, assembly GCA_039680395.1. Classification (GTDB taxonomy): domain Bacteria; phylum Chloroflexota; class Anaerolineae; order Anaerolineales; family Anaerolineaceae; genus UBA4782. Next base: position 2,854 of record JBDKSY010000254.1, read on the forward strand.
GAAAACTAACTTAAGAACATCGGAACACCTAAAAAGTCCTTGATTCTTGGCTTATAGTTCTCTGAATCATAGTAATTTTCTATATCAACCCTTTTCTTCTCTGCCATGATGATATCAATCGGCACGGTTGTATATTTACCACCACGCAATGCAACCATTTTCCCTGTTTCATTCCGGCGGATCAATTGCATTGCAAGATGTCCATAAGACATTGCAACCATTCGATCAAGCGAATCAGGTGCTCCTGAACGCATCAGATATGCTAATTTTTGATACATGATCCCCTGACCAGTTCGGCGTTGGATTTCTTCGGATAGGATTTCACCGATACCACCCAATTTTCGGTGGCCATATGCGTCTTCCTCGCCTTTTTCTATGATGTCCCCACCTGTCATTGTTGCCCCTTCAGAAACAGTCATGATGGAGTAGTTGGAAGGATTATTTCGCTTATCTTCGATCAGAAAATGAGCTAATTTGTCCATATCGAAAGGCACTTCGGAAATAATAGCGCGATCTACATAAGCAAGATATGCGGTAATTAAACTTGTTTCTCCAGAATTCCTTCCAAACAGTTCAACAACACCAATACGTTCATGAGAGCCAATGGATGTTCGCAGGTTGGTAACAAATTCAACACTTCGCGTAACTGCAGTGGAAAATCCAATACAGTAATCAGTACCATTTACATCGTTATCCATCGTTTTTGGGATTGCCACGGTTGGAAATCCTTCTGTATGAATACGATGCGAATAACTCAAGGTATCATCACCACCTATGGTTACCATCACATCAATACCGAGATGAGAGAGAACTTCAAGTATATAATCTGTGAAGTCCATCGTACCACTTTCATCAATTTGCTTTCCATACTTCGAGTTTCGCAGAAAGTCAGGGATGTTCTTCGGTGCAACTTTTCCTGGATTTGTTCTTGATGTATGCAGGAATGTGCCACCAGTTCGATCAACTGTGCGCACATCTTCTCTTGATAACTCTCTTACATAATAATCATATGTAGAAGGTTCATTCAAATTATAATTAAGCAATCCTGCCCACCCACGACGAATTCCAATCACCCGATGACCATCTTGAAGTGCGCTCATTACAACTGCTTTCATGCAGGGATTCAAACCCGGAACATCGCCACCACCAGTTAATAAACCTATTGTTTTCTTTGCCATTTACGCCTCCAAAATTAAGTTCATCTTGCAATAGCAGTATGGTCTGTTTTCTTCATCTCTTGAATTGGCATTTCAAAAGAGATCTGTGAACCTTGCCCCACTGCTGATTCTATACTCATTGTTCCCCCCAGCATCTCTACACGTTCACGGATCAACCGTAAACCAAAGCCTTCACTTGATAAGGCTGCTTCAGGATCAAAACCTTTTCCATTATCATTTACAGAGACTCTGATCATACTTTCATCAATAACAAAACTTACATTGATCACAACCTTACTTGCCGCATCCATGTTGTAACGATAAGTATTCCCCATTAATTCTTGCACTGCGCGGAAGATCATAACATCAATAAAGGGCTCAAAACGCTTTTCATTTCCTTTTATTGTAACGATAACATCTATTCCTGTTTGTTCTTTGAAAGAATCTTTATATCGGCTCATGGTTGGAAACAGACCTAGATCATCCAACATCATCGGTCGTAGTTCAAAGATGAAAGCCTTTACTTTCTGGAAAGTGCTTAACGCTGTATCTTTTAATGTAGTAAGCTCGTCTCTTGCCTTATTGGGATCTAATTCAAATAAACGGGCAGCAATTTCAGCTTGCACAATAAAATTTGATAATGCCTGCGCTGGGCCATCATGCATTTGACGTGATAAACGCTGTCTGACTGCTTCCTGTGAATTGATCAATGTTTCAAGGGTTGCTGCCTGATTCATGGCTCCAAGTGTTGATTGGTGAGATATCTCACCGAATAATTGCAAAGCTTTCTCTATATTGTTGATATTATTTTCAAGGTTAGCTTTATCGCTCTGCAACTTATCCAATTGCCCCTTCATCACAAGAAGACGTTGCTGTGCATCAAAGGCTGATTTGTAAGCAGTTCGTATTTCATCTTTTGGCAATGTATCCATGTGAAGCTGTATCTGCTGCATATGACTTGTTACTACAGTATTTCGTTGGGTTAATTTAACTAGTTCAGCCTGACTTTGTTCTACCATCATGCTGGTTTCTTTTAATGCTTTGCGAGATTGCTCTAGTTCAGCTCGCAATTCAAGTTCCAGGCTTTCGCTTGAACTCGTATCAACAATTTGTTGAGCCATGATTTTTCCTTTACCCTATATTGTTTTGCTATTTGCCCAGCGAAAAATTAATTCTGGAAATTTTATCACATATCTATACAACTTTCCGCTGTATTCAGATACTATTTCCATAAATAGACTATCAAATTCTCTCCACCTGCTTTTGGTGAGAACTCACCATTTGAATCATACACAGGAGTTCCCATCGATGCAAGCATGGGATACCAATCAGGAAAAGAAATTAGATAATCAACCTTTTTTTGATCGAGATATCCCGCCAATTGCTTCTCGTCTCTAATAAAGGGAACAACTTCAGGTGTGATCAGGCCTGCCAGATCAATAATATTTCGTTGTCCAAAATATCCCAGTGCACCAATATCGTGAGCTGCAATCAATGCTTCTTGATCAGTATTCGTTGATACCCACTTTGCTGTTGTTACCATTTCGGTATTGATGATCGCCACATCCTCTGCGTAGGCCAATGCTCCCTTCACCAGGAAAATAACTGCCAGAACAGAAAGAACCGCGATCCATGTATTTTTCACGATCCTTCGCCAAAAATTCGCATTGTTTAACCATTTAATTCCAATCTGTAAACCGATCAAACTGAGTAGAAACAAAACAGGC
>JBDKSY010000255.1:0-6520 GCA_039680395.1 Anaerolineaceae bacterium
GCTGTCCAGCCTTCGAGTACAGCCTGGCGGCTGAGCCGGATCTTGTTGTTCTCATCAATACCCGTCACCATGACAGTAATTTCATCACCCATATTGACGATGTCTTCTACCTTGTTAACGCGTTCGCTGTCGAGTTGAGAAATATGCACCATGCCATCCAAACCAGGCAGGATCTCGACGAATGCACCAAAGGATTCAATGCGGACAACTTTGCCAGTATAAATGTGACCGATCTGTGGGCTTTCGGTTAAGGATAAGATTCGATCGCGTGCTGCAGATTCTCCAGTGCCATCGGTTGCTGCGATAAAGACGGTTCCATCTTCACCAATATCAATCTTGGTACCGGTTTCTTCTTGTAATGCACGGATGTTCTTGCCACCAGGGCCGATCAGTGCACCAATCTTATCCTGTGGGATTTTGATGGTTGTGATGCGGGGTACGTGTGGTTTCAGTTCAGGGCGAGGAGCTGGAATGGTTTCCAGGATCTTCCCCAAAATGAAGTAGCGAGCTTCTTTAGCCTGGGCAAGAGCTTCGGACATGATCTGTGGGGTGATCCCTTTGATCTTGATGTCCATCTGCAGCGCGGTGATACCATCACTGGTGCCTGCTACTTTAAAGTCCATATCACCCAGGTGATCTTCTGCACCCTGAATATCAGTCAGGACGACATATTGGCCATTCTCTTTGATCAGACCCATTGCCACACCAGCTACTGGAGCTTTGATCGGCACACCAGTATCCATCAGGGCAAGCGTCGAACCACAGACAGAAGCCATCGAACTGGAGCCATTCGAAGCCATTACCTCTGAAACCAGGCGGATGGTGTATGGAAATTCGTCTTCAGATGGAATGACCGGCACAAGAGCTCGTTCAGCCAATGCGCCATGACCAATTTCGCGACGGCTCTGGCCGCCCAATCTTTTCACCTCACCGGTGCAGTAGGGTGGGAAGTTGTAATGGTGCATGTATCGTTTGATATCAATAGGAGTAAGAGAATCCAACTCCTGTGCTTCTTTCGGTGTACCCAGGGTTGCCAGGGTGAGAACCTGTGTTTCACCACGGGTGAACAGCCCGGAGCCATGTGCGCGGGGTGAGAGTCCGATCTCACACCATATGGGGCGGATCTCTTCCAGCTTGCGACCGTCTAAACGTTTATGGTCGTTCAAAATGCTGGAGCGCACTGCATGTTTCATCACTTCATGGAAAGCTTCTTTAACCTTGCTGGCTTTCTCAGGCTCTTCGGGGGTTACAAATGCTTCTATCGCCTGTTCTTCCAGAGCGTTCATGGCATCATTGAATTCATTTTTCCCATGAGGTGCATTCAGTGCTTCTACAAGCTGACTACCTATGTGTTTGCTGATCTGCTCCACCAGGCTGGTATCCAGGCTGAAAAGAGGAACTACGCGTTTCGGTTTACCAACTTCAGCGGCCATCTGGAATTGCAGATCAATAATAGGCTGGATAGCCTGATGACCAAACGAGATTGCTTCGACCATGTCGTTTTCTTTGACTTCATTGGCACCGCATTCCACCATCAAGATGGCGTCACGTGTACCAGCAATACGCAGGTCGAGGTCAGATTGGTCGAGTTGGACATAAGATGGGTTTACTACCCACTCGCCATCAATGCGTCCAATTCTTACACATCCAACTGGTCCATCCCAGGGGATATCAGAGATCATCAATGCGGCTGATGCAGCATTGACAACCATAACATCCAGAGGAAGTTCCATGTCGGAAGAAAGGGTGGACATGATGACCTGTACCTCGTTGCGCATATCCTGTGAGAACAGAGGGCGCAGCGGACGATCAGTCAGACGGGCTATCAGCACCGCTTCGGCAGCGGGGCGGCCTTCGCGCCGGAAGTATGATCCGGGGATGCGTCCACCTGCAGATAATTTTTCTTCATATTCCACGGTGAGCGGGAAAAAGTCCTGCCCTTCGCGTGGTTCATTTCCCATGGTGGCTGCTGCAAAGACAATATTGTCTCCAACCTGTACAGTTACTGCACCACCAGCCTGGGCAGCCAGTTTACCAGTTTCAAAGGTAAACGGATGACCACCCACATCGGTTGTATATACTTTCGATTCAGGTTTCATAATTATCCCTTTTATTGATTTGTATTCCCACCCTGTCAGGGACTGAGAACGATACAGGAAAGGTTTCCTGAAGCCTTCTCAATTCCCAACTGGTGGGATGAAAACGAGGGGCTGATCCTTATTTATCAAACTGAATGTCGCGTTGAGTCTTTAGAATAAACGTGACTCTTCGCCTTGCTCAGAGTGACAAACATTTATCAGTCCCTCGTTTTTGGATGAATCCGAACTATTTCTGTCGCAGGCTCAGACTCTCTGCCAGAGTTTTATAGCGACCGAAATCTTTATTACGGAGATATGCCAGCAGTCTGCGGCGCTGGCCAACTAACCGGAGTAATCCACGGCGAGTTGATTCATCATGTTTATGCACACGCAGATGCTCTGTCAGCTCTTTGATGCGGGAAGTGAGGATAGCGATCTGAACTTCCGGTGAACCAGTATCTCCTTCATGAGTCTTGTATTTATTAATGATCGTGCTTTTTATTTCTTTATTCATGACGTCTGCTTTTCTCCTGTTTATTATGTGCAGGTCTCCATGCTAGCAGCCTCAAGCCACCGACAGGACCAGTCAACTGTCAATTATACTATAACTAAACCTGATATTAAGGGTCAACTTTGAGCGAGGGGATGAAAATTTCACAATAGTGAGCATTCTGATTATTCAGTTGATAAGTGTTTCAGTATACTTTCTACTAATCTTCAATATGAAATATACATTTTAAAAGATAAGTTTTTGGCGCTACTGGCTACATGATTCACAGAGTGGAATCCAATTAGGATTTTTTGCGTCTCCATCATCCCAGACAGTCAATAAGCCAATTTCATTTGTTTCTAGATTCAGCCGGTAAATTCCTAAATGAGTTGCATCTATATAATCTCGATTGGCAACAAAAATAATATATTTTCCATCTGGTGAATAATCTGCTCCAATTTCTACCTGCAATGAGCGGACATAATCTGAGTCAGAAAGCCTTTCTATTGGGCAATACAGATTTTTTACCTGTTTTGTTTCAAGGTTATATTCAAGTAAACATCTGCTTCTACCAGCTTCATATGAATGATCGATCATAGCTATTCTCTTACCATCTGGTGACCATGCAACTCCTACTTCAGGAAATAGGTAATCCAATTGCATGGTGTTTTCATCAAAGATATATGTTTGATCTTCATCCTTATTATTCCTATATGAAAACAATATATCATCATTTACAGGAGATCTTTTTAAAGCATAAACATAAACAATTTCATCATCAAATGCATCAGAAAGCTTTGTGCATTGCATTTCTTCCATTTCAACAGTTAAGTATTTGTTTCCAAGATATGATTCTTTACTACCAAAATTAAAGTCAACATTACAAAACTTTTTTTCTGTATCCCTCGCGTTTTCACCACAGATTAAAAAAATTTTATTTTCAGATTTCATCCATGTTAAGTGAAAAATTAATGAACATTCATTTGATAAATCTATTTCCGGTGTTGGTGACTGCATATTTACTGGATTTTCAGAAAAATCTAATGCAATTAATCGAAAAAATTCAGGGTCGCGTAAATCGTGAAATACTAATTTATTAGTACAACCTACTACTACAAGCGATCCATCATCCTTCCAACTTATTGGGATTTCATCAGAATAGGTGTTGTATATACAAGTATCTAAAATTGCGATATCCTGTCCCATGGATGACATTATAAATAATCTATTCCCCGCAAATGATGTATATGGTGAGTATGCAACTGTATTTCGTGTATATAAAATATATCCATCATCCACATTTACAATAGCATCTGATGAAAACTGAGTATTTGATACAGGCGTCAATTCTCTAATAACTTCAGCAGTAGACCTTTGCAAGGTTGGTGTGAATAATCTTGTGGCTGTTATTTCTTTCACTGGTGTTCTTGTTTGAGCTGGTAATGAATTAGTAAGCTCCGGAGGAATAGTGTATATCAGTTCATCTTGTTGGGTGGAATCTGAAATACATGAAGCGAAGAGTAATCCAATAAGGAATAGAAGGGAAGATATTTTCAGGTATTTTGACATTTTTCCTCACGTGTACTTTTTCGAATTCAAGTTACAGATTGGATTAAAGCAAAAATATTAATTAATAAAAATGAACCAGTCAAAAGGAAATACTAAGAAACGCTACAGGGTTTCCCCCCTCTTTCGTATCATTGTAATTGTAACTTTACAATTGGTCAAACAGAACCTGGTAGATGCTTCTTCATTGATCTCGATCGAGAGTATCCGGGATGGTCACTCCCTTATCCTGCAGCCAGGAAATATCCAACTTCCAGGGGTGTTGGCCGCGCTGCTCGAAGATTTCAAATACTTCTTCCAGATAGTCATTTACCTGTTCCATTTCCCAATCGTTGATGGTTGCCAGATGTTCTTCTGCCTGCATGTCCCATCCCATTTTGCGGGCAAGCGCCATATGCTTTACCCGGTGGCAACTGCGGCATAGCGCGATCACACCGGTGAGTGCCTGGACATGAGTTAAGTCATCATACTGCCAGATTTCGTGGCATTCGAGCGAGCGACCACCGCCCGTAGAATGGCAAATCTCACAGCGATAATTGGCACGGAAAAAGCATTCCTGCCTGATCTTTTCCCAATCTTTCTTGCTTAGATTGGAGCGGAGGTTAGAAAAGAAACAGGATTGAGGGACAAGTTCGATGGTGAGCTTCAATATAATAATCCTTTGATCAGTTATGGGAAGGTTGTTCCGTGCCTGAACGCCATTCAGCGAGAAGTGAACTTCTCACCGGTTCATCAAAGAGCGTAATGATCTTCCGTAGAAGCCTGGCTGTGGCATCTGAAACGCCAAGTCGAATGATCTGCCGCAGGAAATAAGCGCATTCAGAAGGTGAACGTTCCTTCAGCCGGGTGATCACTGCGATCAATTCTTGTTGTAATGCCTGAGGATGGCTTTTTAATGCAATGGCGGTCATATCGAACAATGGGGGGAGGTTTTCGAAAGCAGGATTTTGAAGAAGTGAAAGGATCGCAAACAGCATGGTACGTTGTGCTCCTTTTCCCTCGCTGGCTCCCCATTCCTTGAGGATCTGTATCCAGGCTCCGGGTTCTTCCTGCCGTAGACGAGATGAACCTTTATCTAACAAAATGCGAAGTAAGCCTTCATCGGTAGTCTGGTGTGACCAGGAGATCAGCCGGTTGCTGATATCCTGCTGATAGGTAAGAGGGAGCATGCCAAGCAGTGAAGCTGCCAGGACGCGTAGTTCCAGCATGGATTCTTGCCATAGGGTGTCTATCAGAGAGAGAGCTGCTCCGGGATTCTCGACGCAGCGCTGATGAAGATCAATTTCCAGTTGGCGCATCACCAGGGATGGTACGTGATATGCCTGAATACCAGATTTTTTTTGCACCAGTTCTCCAGGTTTATACACACGGCCTGCATAAAAGCTGAAGATATCGTGCAGTTCCTGCACAAATTCGTCTGGCCGGGTAAATCTCCAGATCAGGCCATCTATTTGATGCTTCAGACGATTAAGGTCAACTGCGGGCATAGCGAATAATTACCAGGAGAAATTGGGATTTGCATCTGTAAATATTCATTATATCCATTTCGTAAACCTGCTTCAGATGCAATAGTTTTATGTTTCTGCTTTGGCAGAGAGGTGCACATTCAAATAATGGGACCTGTCACCAGGTCCCATCTCATTCAACCCACAAGAATTTGTTAATATGCCTTGGCGAAGTAAACTTTTTCTGTGGCTTCTTTGCCACAATAAATACACTTACCTTTGCCGTGGTCTTGATGCAGGGGGATGCAGCGTGTGCCAGCTTTGGTCTCTTCTTTCACCTTTGCTTCGCACTCTGCGCTGCCACACCACCAGGCATAAGCCCAGCCATTCTGAACGATTTCCTTCAGGTGGTCATAATCGCGCGGTTCAGAGATATGCTCATCACGGAACTGGGTGGCTTTTACCAGCAGGGATGCCTGAATTTCGTTCAGTAAGTCGCCGATCTGTTCCGCCAGATTATCCATTGATAAAATGGCTTTGCCTGGTTTTCCGGGTACATCCCGGCGGGCAGTCATCACACTGTGTTTTTCTACGTCTTTAGGGCCAATTTCAATGCGGAGGGGTACGCCACGCATTTCCCAATCATTGAATTTGAAACCAGGGGTAACCTCATCTCTGTCGTCCACTTTTATGCGGAAAGCAGATAGCAACCCCTTCACCTGCTCGACGACTGGCATAATGGCTGATTTCTCCGCATCACTACGAAAAATAGGAACGATAACGATCTGGTAAGGCGCTAATTTTGGAGGAAGTACCAATCCCTGATCATCACCATGTGTCATGATGATGGCACCTACAAAACGGGTGGAAAGACCCCAGGAGGTTGTCCAGCAATATTGTAGATTGTTGGTCTCATCCAGATACTTGATGTCAAATGCTTT
>JBDKSY010000256.1:0-1523 GCA_039680395.1 Anaerolineaceae bacterium
GAAGCCGAAGTAGAGAATGGTGTATTAACCTTGCGCATTCCGAAAGCTGAAGAAGCAAAACCAAAGATGATCAAAGTGATCACCAGGTAAAACTCTACCATTTTCCTCCCTTATGGTTAGTGTGACGAAAAAGGCAACCGCAGACAGTTGCCTTTTTCTAATTAAATCGCTTGCATAATCCAATATACCAAAACTGTTGTTTTTTATTTCTTGACAACCAGATGCTTCACACTGGCATTTTCTTCCAGATATGGAAGAAGATGCTCGGCTATATACCTGCGGTGACAGTAGCGGGCATCTGCTTCAAAGCAGAGCAGGCAGCACCTTCTTTCTCGCGCCAGCTTAGCTAAATTTTCTAATGATTCGGTTTGTGTTGCCAGGTGTTGCAGATACCGAATTGAGTACTTTTCCCAATCGTGGTCTTTGTGATAATCATGCCTGATCTCACGAGGGCAACCCAGTGCTCGAATATTGAGATAAGCAATTCCCCTTGATGCTGCTTCATTGGATAGAGGAGTCTTTGAAAATCCGGCTTTCCGGCTTAATGGCAGTTCCCGAATATCAACAAGAACTTCAACTCCATTTTTTATCATGCAATCCATAACTTCTTTTAAAGTGGAGCCTTCGTATCCGAGCGTCATTATTTCCATAGCGTTCCTCCATTCCCATGAAGAGTATATCGCAGAAGGTGTAAAAGAGAAAAATCAGCAACTCGGGTATAGCTATCTTATTTGCAAGGTTCTCTTTGTTGCACATTCCAAATCCATGGGCTAAAATGAATCTGCGCAATTCGTTGCGATCTTTGATGATTCATCCATGAGAAATTTTTCTTTCACCCTTTTACGGATCCTGGCTGGGGTCATCTGGCTATTGATGGCAGGATGCACCGTTGATACGGCTTCCTCTTTTTACCCTTCCACCCCTGGTACATTTGAAGTTGATGATCAATTAAAGGAATTCTATGTCGAAAAAGGCGGGGCAGCCGTGTTCGGTCCGGCAATTGCTGAGGTGTTCACGCAGGATTATCTCCGCTGCCAGTTGATGGAAAATGCTCGCATCTGTGCCAATACCAACCAGCGTGGATCAGGAAAGTTTTCTCTTTCACCCCTGGGTAGACAGTTGGGCATTCCCTTGAACAATGGTATTGATGCCGGTGGGATATTTTCTGGTTTTACATCCATGATCGATCAATTGGGTGCAGAAAACGTAGGTCAGCCTTTGGATGTGGTGCACTATAACTACAGCCTGGGCAGAGTAGAGCAATATTTTGAAAAGGTGGGTTTTGCGATCTACCTCAATGACACTGCTGGTACAGTACACCTGCTTCCTTATGGTGATTTTGTCTGTGGGGCTTCATGCTCATTTGGATCTTCAACAGCTTTCTCCCCTATCATCAATTTGTATGGCTCGCCATTTGAAAATGCATTACAGTTCCTGGGTGGTGAGAGTTTCACCGGTGTTGCTCTGACACCTGCATATCAAACCAGTGATGGATTTCTGGAGCAGGTATTCACCAATATCGT
>JBDKSY010000257.1:0-5917 GCA_039680395.1 Anaerolineaceae bacterium
AACCCATTCACATCCCTTCAGATTTTCTTGCTGCGGATCGCTGGTGGGGAAAACGTGCTGCGTATGCTTATGCTTTTCGTTCTTTGCTTGATTCTGGCACATCTCTTGCATTTGGTTCTGATGCACCAGTTGAATCTCCAGATCCATTCTGGGGATTGCACGCTGCGGTCAGCCGTACTCGACTGGATGGTTCACCTTCTCCGAATGGCTGGCACCCAGAGCAAAAACTTACTCTGGCAGAAAGTCTGCGCGGATTTACCACCGGAGCAGCATACGCTGCCGGTGCAGAAAACCACCTGGGAAGGATCATGCCTGGGTATCTGGCAGACCTGGTTGTAGTACCTCAAAATCCTTTTGAGGTGGATATAAAAGACCTGCACGATATGCAGCCATCAGCTACCATGGTGGATGGGAAGTGGGTTTGGAAGAGGAAAGAATGAACGAAAAAGCCACACTTACTCCTGAAGTTCTGGTTCCTCGTCTGGGCGATTACCTTGTAGAAAAACAACTCATTACGCAAGAAACATTACAGAAAGCACTACAGACCCAGAAACAGATGCAAGCCAATGGAAATCAAGCTCCGCTTTTAGGGGAGCTTTTGATCAGAATGGGTGCGCTTAAAGCCGAAGAATTGGATCAAGCAATAACAGAACAAATATTGCAGCTCCGTACCGCCTTACAGGATGCCAATCAAAGGCTGGAATTGCGTGTTCAGCAACGTACCCGAGAGCTTGAAAAAGCGATGCAAAAGCTGGCAGAATTGAACCAGCTTAAATCCAACTTTGTGTCAAACATTTCGCATGAATTGCTCACTCCCCTCACCCACATCCGTGGGTATCTGGAATTGATGCAAAATGGCGATGCTGGTCCAATCACCGATGAGCAAAAGCATTTCATTGATGTGATGTTGAACTCCAGCAATCGTCTGGAGAGGCTGATCCAGGACCTGATCAATTTTTCAGCGTCTGAGCATGGTCAGTTGCGGCTGCATTTTCAACCCATTTATGTGTTTGACCTTTGCAATGCTGCAATCGAAAAAATGCGCAGCAAAGCGCTCGAAAAAGGTATCCAATTGATCCTGGAAGATTCAGCGATCCTGCCATTCATCGAAGGGGATCAAGAAAAGTTATTGTGGGTGTTGATCCAGTTCATTGATAATGCCATCAAATTTTCAGAAACGGAAGGCAAAGTCATTGTCAGAGCAAAAGTAGATGAAAATGCAAGAAAGATTCGCCTGAGCATCATTGATAATGGCATTGGCATTCCTGCAGAAAGAATTCAAGAAATTTTTGAGCCATTCCATCAACTTGACAGCTCTTCGACACGAAAAGTTGGAGGAACGGGTTTAGGTCTGGCTTTGGCACAAAAGATCATCGAAGCGCATGACTCACAACTTGATGTGAAATCGGAAGTTGGTAAAGGAAGTACATTCAGTTTCGCGATCAAATGTGTGGCTGACCCTATATTTTCTCCCCTATTGGAAGAAGAATAGAAAGGTTACAGGATTGTCATGACCTTTTCTCATCCGCATTTGGAACATCTTGATATCAGCCATCTGGTTTCCATCAGCCAGGTTGTCACCCAGGCCAAAGAATGGAAACCTGCCCTGGATAAAATTGTCAGGCTGGTGCGTTCCATATTCATTTTTGATAATCTGGCATTATATCTTTATGATGAAGACAACGACAGCATGGATATCATGTATGCCAGGGCAATTGGACGCGGACAGAAAGCTGAAGCGGATGTCTCCTGGGGTGAATCGATCGCCAGCAGAATTCAAAAAATACAAAAAACCATTGTAGATGAGCCATTGCCGGATCCCAAAAAGAACCGGCTGGAGCAACCCTATATCCTGGCTGTTCCATTAATGCTTCAACAGCAATTCCTGGGGGCTCTGGTGTACATCCGTTTTGGCGGGCCACCGTTTACGCCTGAAAATATCCAGCTTGGAGAGTACATTACCTGGCATATTTCTTTGCTGGTTCAAAGGCAAAAGATCCAGGATGCTTACAAAGTTCTTGAAAATCATACCAAATTGATGCAATTTCAAGAAGATTTTATTTCGACTATCTCCCATGAATTACGCACGCCTCTTGGGTTCATTAAAGGATATTCGACCACCCTTCTCCGGAGTGATACTGAATGGGATCCTGCAACCCAACATGAATTTCTTCAGATCATTGAAAGTGAAGCGAATCACCTGCAGCATCTCATAGATAACATGCTTGATTCTGCCCGATTGCAATCAGGGCAGCTTCCGCTATATTTCGAACAGGTGTATATTGATCACCTTTTGGAAGATATCAGCGAGCGTACACGTTTACATTACCCTGACTTACGCGTCAACTTGCATCTCGAAACACCCATCTTCACAATAAAGGGCGATCCCAATCGCCTTACACAGGTATTTGAGAATATCCTGGCGAATGCTGCAAAATATGCCCCCGGGAAAGATGTAGATATTATTGTCCATCAAGATGAAGACGAACTGGCAGTTATGATTCGAGATCAGGGGCCAGGAATTTCATCCGATGACCTGCCCCACATTTTTGAACGATTTTACCGATCTCCGAAGTTGGAATCTACCGTAAGAGGAACAGGGTTGGGATTGTATATTTGCAATCAAATTGTGCAAGCGCATCATGGAAAAATTAGCGTGACATCACAGCCAGGATCAGGCACTACATTTACGATCATTTTGCCATGCCTGTCATCACAAGAGTAGAAATCATGCTATGATTATATGAAGCAGGAGGAAGATATGACTCTGATCTTGGCAGTGGATGATGAACCCCTCTATCAACGATTGATCGAAGCGAATCTAAAAAAAGAAGGCTTCAATGTGTTAACCGCAGGAAATGGTGAAGAAGCGCTGGAATTGGTTTCATCGCAGCATCCTGACATGATCATCCTGGATATATTGATGCCACGCCTGGATGGCATCACAACCTGCGAACGGATCAGGCAATTCTCGACCATTCCCATCATCATGTTGACCGCACGTGGCGAAGAGCAAGACAGAGTTCGCGGGTTGAACGCTGGAGCTGACGACTATATTGTGAAACCATTTTCAGCACCAGAATTAATGGCCAGGGTGAAGGCGGTTTTACGCCGGGCGCAGCGATCAGACCAGAGCACAGATAATCGCTTTTTCCAACATTACAATTTAAAAATTGATTTTGCCAGAGCAGAAGTCACCAAAGATGACCGGCCTGTTTTTCTTTCTGCAACCGAATACCGCTTATTGATCCAGTTTGCTCATAACATTGGTGTTGTGATGTCAGCCGATGCATTATTGAGTGCCGTTTGGGGCGAGCAATATAAAGATGATAAAGAAATTCTCTGGGTAAGCATCGCCCGATTACGCCAAAAATTGGAAGACAATCCACATAGCCCCATTCACATTACCACAAAAGCAGGGCTTGGTTATTTAATGCCACCCGTAGAAACATCCGCTTCATAAGCAGGAGGGTAAATATGTTTGCATCATTTGAAGAAAAAGGCAAGATTTTTACGCAGGTGATCAAAAAAATACCTGTAAAAGTTATCATCCAAACATCCTCACAAACCATTCACGGTAATATTCATATCCGTCCAGAACAAAGAGTAAAAGACGAGATCAATGGCGGTGAGCCGTTCATCGCGGTGACTGATGCACAGGTCTTTAATGTAGAAGGAAAAGAACTTCATAAGGCAGAATTCTTGCTTATCAATCGCGAACAAATTGCCTGGATGATCCCGATTGATGAACCCAGAGCAACCGGAGAGTAACTATGTCTGCTGCCCTGCAAGGGTCAGAAAGCTCCCATGAGTATGACAAGATAAAAACAAATCTCCTCCAGGGTATTCTTCAGGAGATTTTTACACACTCGCCAGAAATCAAAGAGTATGAGCGACTGATCACAGACTATCTGCAGCAGGTGAAAGAAAAAACGAACGTTGATCTGGATGAATCTACTCTCAAACAACTCGGAAAAGAAATTCGCCACGAATTTACCTGGCTCCAACCATTCTTCACGCTTTACCTGGATAAACAGATCAATGAGATCCAGATCAACCGGTTCAACCGGATATTTGTTATTCATCAAGGTACCATAAAAAAGACCGATATTCGATTCACCGATAACGATCAGGTATTGCGTCTTTTAGAGCTGCTTGTGTTATCTTCGGGTATACCGTTCAATAAAGAAAGCGCAACTATTGAGGTACATTTACCAGACGGTTCCCGTGTAATGGGTTTGCTGCCACCTCTTTCGATTGATGGACCTTCATTGATCATCCGAAAAGCAGCCGTGAATGGTTTTCCGCCACAGGCATTGGTTGAAAATGGCACTGTAAGTGAAAGCGCAATGCAGTTTTTGCGTGCTTGTGTAACCTCCAACTTGAACATTATGATCACTGGCAATCGGGCTACCGGCAAAACCACATTATTACAATCGCTTGCATCTTTTATTCCAGAAGATGATCGTATTATTTCCATTGAAGATACAGCCGAAATCAGGATAGATCACGAAAATACTGTGCGCATGGAAAATAACCCCGGTGTTGAAACCGGAGGAAAAGAAAGGGTATCGCGAGATCTAATCAATAAAGCATTACGCATGCACCCGGACCGCATGATCATAGGTGAAATATGTGGCAGCGATATTTCGGATATTCTTACTGCCATGAATGATGACCACACAGGCTTTTTAACAACGTTGCATGCCAGCAGCCCTAATGATGCACTATCGCGATTGGAAACATATTACCTGATGTCTCGCCCAGACCTTCCATTGCGGATCATTCGAGAACAGATAGCCACTGCGATTGACCTTATCATTCATGTTACCTGTTTCCAGAAGAAAGTACATAAAATTTCCTCCATCCTCGAGGTTTCTGGAATGGAAGGAGACCGGATAGTGCTTACAGAGATATTTCATTTTGAGCAAACAGGAGCTCCTGGCAAGAATAAAATGGAAGGAGTTCTTAAACCAACTGGAAGTAGACCTCTATTCAGCTCTCAACTGGAAGCAGCAGGTTTTATGTTAGGGCCAGAAATTTATGGCACCAGTCTGGGCGACATCTATAATCGTAGACGGTAGTACACTTGTAGGAAAGGATTAGAAAATGGAGAAAGAGCAGCAAAAAGTGCTTTTACGCCAGCGAAAACTGGCTGTCTTGCTTTACGACGCCCATCTTGATTCTGGTGCCAGCGTAGAAACCTGTGCCAGATTGATGGGTGTCACCCCTGAAAAATACCTGGAATACGAAGAAGGTACATCTTCACCTTCCTTACCCGAAATTGAAACTTTTGCTTATGGATTGAATATCCCCTTATCACATTTCCTTGGAAATATCGCTCTGACTTCCCATACTGCCAGAACCGACGACAACAAACTGAACCTCATTCGTTCTTTACGCCAGAAACTGATCGGTGCACGTATTTTGCAGGAGCGTTCAAGATCAGGTATTTCTGCTGCAGATATTTGCCACCTTTTAGGATTGACGGAAGAAGAACTGGCTGATGTAGAATCAGGCAATAACCCACTACCCTTTCCACAATTGCAAATTATTTCTGAAATTTTGGATGTAGACCTCTCAACTCTTTTTGACCAGCAAGGATTGATCGGGCAGTGGCGAAAGCAACAAGAACGAAACGAATCATTTGGTAAGATACCATCTGGAATACAGGACTTTATTTGCAAGCCAGCAAACCTTCCCTACCTGGAGCTGGCAGCAAAATTATCTGAAATGGATACAGAGAAACTAAGGAAAATTGCAGAAAGCATCCTGGAAATTACATTCTAGACAACATGATACCAGAGCTATCTATTGAAGAATTAACCAGCGAAGCTGAAAAAGCTTATAAAGATAAGCTTTATATCCAGGCTGCGAATTCTTATGCGCAGATTGCTGTGATTTATGATGCCAGGTC
>JBDKSY010000258.1:0-3200 GCA_039680395.1 Anaerolineaceae bacterium
ATTTTCTCCGGCTTCCTGCTTTTCTTCGATCCACCCAAAAGCGATGTACAGCAAGTGATTGTTGATCTGGCGAAACGCGGTGTCCAATTGAAGATCATCACCGGTGATAACCAGAAAGTCGCACGCCATGTTGCGGATGCAGTAAATCTACCTATCCAGGGTGTGCTGACCGGAAGCGATCTGAATACTATGAATGATGAAGCGCTTTGGCACCTTGCCGAACGTACCACCCTTTTCGCGGAAGTGGACCCTAACCAAAAGGAGCGTATCATCCTTGCGTTGAAAAAAGCCAGGCACGTGGTTGGCTATATGGGAGATGGCATCAACGATGCGCCGGCCTTGCATGCAGCAGATGTAGGGCTTTCAGTGGATACGGCAGTGGATGTGGCCAAAGACGCTGCTGATTTTGTTTTGCTTAAAAAGGATCTGGCAATCTTGCGACAGGGTATTGATGATGGCCGTTCTACCTTTGCCAATACGCTCAAGTACATCCTCACGACCATTAGTGCCAACTTTGGCAACATGTTCAGCATGGGCGGAGCATCCCTACTTCTGAAATTTCTACCGCTGCTGGCTCCGCAAATCCTGCTCAATAATTTCCTATCCGATATCCCAGCGATAACGATTGCCAGTGATAATGTAGATCGGGAAATGACGGAGAAGCCTCGCCGTTGGAATACCAAGTTTATCCGCAATTATATGATACTCTTCGGTCTGGTCAGCTCGATCTTCGACTTCCTGACCTTTGGGATATTGCTGTATGTGTTTCGGGCTTCGCCTGAGGAGTTTCGTACCGGCTGGTTCATCGAATCCCTGTTAACAGAGTTGGTCATCGCCCTGGTTGTGCGAACGCGCCATCTCTTCTTCCGCAGCCGCCCGGGCAAACTCTTGCTGATAAGTACGTTGATCTTTATTGGGATAACCCTGATACTGCCATATCTACCGTTCATTTCCGTGTTTGGTTTTGTCCCATTACCCGCACCGCTCATGCTGGCAATGCTTGGTTTAACGGCGTTCTATGTATTAGCTACGGAGGTAACGAAAAAGGTTTTCTACTCCCGAGTAGAGAATGCTAATGCCTAAGCACCATGCTCCGATGCCAAATATTTTTACAACTGGCTAGTGCTGTGTCAAACCTGATTATGATAAATTAGAAGCACATTTTTTACTCAAAATGCGCTTTTAAAATTCTATTTTTATGACCTAGACAGAACTAAAAGATTTTCTTCGAGTGCAAGTTATATCCCATTCCGGGCACGGTTTCTAGAAGTTCGCCGTACTCCCCCAGTTTTTTGCGTAAACGACCGAGATAGGTATGTAGATAGTGATTCGATCCACGATACTCTGGTCCCCACACCCGGGTTAACAATTCATCATGAGTGATGATGGCATCTATATGGTGAGCCAGTTCAGCAAGGATGGCATATTCGGTGCGGGTAAGGTGGAGATCATTCTCGCCCACAAAGACGCGCCGCGCTTCCAGATCAATGTTGAGTTCACCAATCTGAATTCTTGTATCATTGGCTTTTGCTGAGACATATGAACGCCGGAGAAAAGCGCGCACCCGCGCCAGTAATTCCTCCTGACCGAACG
This sequence comes from Anaerolineaceae bacterium, assembly GCA_039680395.1. Taxonomy (GTDB): domain Bacteria; phylum Chloroflexota; class Anaerolineae; order Anaerolineales; family Anaerolineaceae; genus UBA4782. Next base: position 1,594 of record JBDKSY010000258.1, read on the forward strand.
GTTTCGTCACGTAATCATCTGCGCCTGCATCCAGGGCGGCAACCTTAAGATCCTCTTCTGCTCGAGCGCTCAAAATGATGATGGGCACATCCGAGCGCGCCCGAATCCAGGAGCATATATCCACCCCCGATAAGCCGGGCAGCAGCAAGTCAAGCAATACCAGGTCAACGGGTACCTCTTGAAACAGGGCAATTGCCTGATGGCTATCTCCTGCTTCACTAACCGTATAGCCACGCTTCACCAGGTTGACCCGCACCAGTTTGCGAATGCTTGGATCATCTTCAACGATTAATATATTTCCCATCTGTTACCCTTCCTCTATTACTGGCATTGCAGGGAGATGCGAAGGTGCAAGCGGGATTGTAAAGGATATGGTCGTTCCAGGCGTGTTTTTCCTCTTGATCCAAATGCGACCGCCGTGTGCTTCGATCAACCCTTTACAGATGGCCAATCCTAATCCAGCGCCTTGCGTCGAGCCATCCTCAACGTTTACCCCGCGTCGAAAGGCCTTAAATACCCGTTTGTGATCAACCGGTGGAATACCTGGCCCCTGATCGCTGACGTTCATTTGCACAAAGCTTCCCCGCACGCTGGCTGTGATAATGATTTCAGTTCCTTGTGGGGCATAGGTGGAGGCGTTCCGTACCAGGTTGACCAGTACCTGAGCAATTCGCTTTGCATCAACATAAACCGGCGGCAGGTTTGCGGATAGGTGCATACTTAAGGTTTGGCCGCTGGTCAGGGTACGCAATTGCGGTAATGCATCCTCCATAATCTCATGGAGTGAATGAAATTCCTGCGAAATTGGCAGCATGCCCGCTTCCAGGCGGGATAGAACCAGTAAGTGATCAATAAGCTCTTGAAGCCGGTCAGCTTCCCGCTGGATCGTCAGGATGAAATCGCGTTGTTCGTCCGGCTCCCAGGCAACATCTTCGGCCAACAATGTCGTGGTGAACCCGATAATTGATGTTAACGGCGTACGCAGTTCATGTGTAATCATCGCAAGAAATTCGGTTTTGATTTCATTGGCTCGTTCAGCTTCATGACGAGATTCCTCCTCCACCTCGAGCAATTGCAGGTTGTAAAGGGTGATCGCTGCCTGATCAACGAGTACTTTAAGATGGCGCAATTCGATATGATCAAAAGGATGCTCATGATTGTAATATACCAACAGACAGCCGCGCCATTCCCCCAATGTCACCAGTGGAAAGATCACGATGGTTTGGATGTGACCTTCCATCAAAAAGTCTCGCACCAGAGGAGTCAAACGCGGGTCCGAGGATATCCCAGTAATGACCACCGTCCGGTGAGGTTGGAGAAGTTCCCAAAAACCAGGCTCTTCGTAAAGGTTGGATTCGCTCAGCCAGGGAGAAACGGTCTGGCTGGATAACCAGGTAGCTATCAATTCTACCCCACGAGCAGGTCCGACCTCAGGGTTATCAAAAAAAAGCAAAGCCGCGCGTTGAGAAGAACGTAGTTCGCGAGCTGACATGACTGCTTTAAGCACTGCTTCAGACTTGCGAGCCAGACTCATTTTGCGGCTGAGGTCGAATTGTTCGCGCGTGCGATCCAGGGTTCTGCGCAACGCCAATTCAACCTGTTTCTGA
>JBDKSY010000259.1:0-5789 GCA_039680395.1 Anaerolineaceae bacterium
TCAATAATCAAGCTGGTAAAATTCGGTGTAATTTTAGTCCATATTCTAAGGAATGTCGAATGCTCCCGCTGAAACCAGGAGTGTTTATCCGATTATGAAAACTAGTTAAAAATGGTGGTAGAATCATCGAGCGCCGGGGACGCCGACCCCGGCGCTCTCACTAAGGAGGAGAAGAAGAGAAGTCGCCCTTGTTAGTAATATAATACTTTTGTTCTAGTACTACTTGACGTTTACCCTACGATTGCCCTACGTATAACCCACAATTTAAGTTTGATTGGAATTATTATGGAAAACAACTTCAGTGTTCACACCGAAAATCTGGGACGTATTTACAAGATTCGCGATGCCAAAAAAGGCGATCCAAAAACATTGACCGCCTTGAGTGATGTCAATATTTCTATCAAAGCTGGCGAGTTGTTTGGGTTGCTTGGACCTAACGGAGCAGGCAAGACTACGCTGATCAAGATCCTGACCACTTTACTTTCCCCTACAGACGGCATTGCCAGAGTTGCGGGTTACGATGTTCATAAAGAACCCGACCAGGTGCGAACCCGCATCAATATGGTTTCGGGTGGTGAATCTTCGGGTTATGGTTTATTGACCGTTCGCGAAAATCTATGGATGTTCGCTCAATTTTACGGTATACCCACCAAAGAAGCGAACGCCCGCATCAGTAAGCTGCTGGATATTGTTGGTTTGGCTGATCGCGCCAATATGCGTTCAGCAGACCTTTCGACTGGACTGCGCCAAAAAATGAACATCGTGCGTGGTTTTTTGACCGATCCAGAGATCCTCTTCTTGGATGAACCAACCCTGGGTCTGGATGTGAGCGCTTCACGCGATGTTCATGATTTCATTCGCACGTGGATGAACGATAACCCTGTACGCACTTTGCTGCTTACCACCCATTACATGGCTGAAGCAGATGAACTATGTGATCGGGTTGCCATCATCAATAAAGGAAAAGTGCTGGCTTGTGACACACCAGAGCATCTCAAGAAAGACCTGCAGCATGACGCAATCTTCTCGATTGATGTCGAATGCAACCACCCGATTGAGTTGGAAAAATTTCACACGATCGCAGGATTGAACAATATCCGCATACACGCTGAAAACGGCACGAAAAATATTGAAGTTTTCTTGAAGGCAGATGAAGCGATTGCCGGTGTGATCACCCAGTTTACCGAACAGGAAGCTCGCATCATAAGCCTGCAAAAACGCCAACCCACATTGGAAGATGTATTTGTTGACCTGGTTGGGAAGCGCATGGAGGAGGTGGAAGATGCCGATGCTCCCGCCAGTGAGTAAGAAAGCTTCTGGGTGGAAACTTTTCTGGATGACCGTTTACGGTCGCGCTTACCCCCGCCTGATAGGTCAACAGCGGGAGAAATCCTGGATGTTCTTTGACATCCTCTTCCCCTTGCTCTCTGTTTGTGCTTACGTCTTCGTATATCGCGCCATCAAAGCCCCGGAAGATTACATTGGTTTTGTCGTGGTAGGTGGTGCCATGACCGCCTTCTGGATGAACATCCTGTGGAGCATGTCCAGCCAGTTATATTGGGAAAAGCAATCGGGGAACCTGGCACTTTATATCATCTCACCTGCGCCTATGCCTGCCATTTTGCTGGGAATGTCATTAGGTGGATTGGTTGCCACCACTATACGAGCGCTTGTTGTTGTACTGCTTGGCAGCTTGTTATTCCATGTCAGTTATGCAGTTGTCAGTTTCTGGATGTTGCTGGCAGTTTTCTTTGTAAGCATGGTCGCACTATATGGCATGGGGATGATGACTGCTTCGCTTTTTCTACTGTTCAACCGTGAAGCCTATCATATTGCCAACCTTGCTCAGGAGCCAATCTACCTGGTCTCGGGTTTCTACTTCCCTATCAAGAGTTTGAACTTTTGGGTGGCGATGGGTGCTTCTATCATCCCGCTCACACTGGGATTGGATGCAATGCGCCAGCTGGTGTTCGCTTCAGGAGCAAGCTTAGGATTTTTGAGCGTTGAGATCGAACTTGCCATTTTGCTTTTGCTTTGCTTCGTATTTGTGATCGCAGCACGCTATTTATTAGCATATATCGAAAAACTGGCTGTACGCGAAGGTCGCCTTACCGAAGGCAGACGTTAAGAAATAACAAGGAAAACCTTTATGAACAAAGCCTTGCATTCATTTAAAACTGCTGCCTGGTTGGGCTGGAAAATCGAATCCAACTGGACGGATCCGTTTCTTTTTACCATCTATTCGATAGTGAAACCACTTGCATCGGCAGGGATTCTGGTTGTCATGTATAGCGTTATCGCACAAAGCGATTTTGCATCACCCATTTTTGCCTACCTTTATCTCGGAAATGCTTTTTACCAGTATGTTGGTGCAGTAATGGCGGGTCTCTCCTGGGCGATCATTGATGACCGGGAGCATTATCGTACTCTAAAGTACATCTACGTTGCACCGGTGCGGATACCTTTTTACCTGCTTGGACGTGGTGTTGCCCGCTTCATCACCACCACATTTGCCGTTATTGTTACTATTGTTTTTGGTGTTCTCTTCTTGAAAATGCCTTTAAATTTTGCAGAAGTCAATTGGGTGCTCTTTTTTGCAACCCTGCTTGTCGGCATTGCTATGCTGGCAACTCTGGGTATGATGTTGGCAGGAATCACTATGAATACAGCACGCCATTCTGACATGATTGGAGATGCAGTGGCAGGCGGGTTGTTCCTTTTCAGTGGTGCAATTTTCCCGCTAAGCGTTCTACCCGTGTCAATCCGCTGGATAGGGTATGTTCTACCGATTTCCTACTGGTTGGAATTGATGCGACGCGCTATGGTTGGTAATGTTGCTGCAGCTTTCCCCACTTTCTCCAATCTTTCGAATTCAGAGATCATGATCATTCTCATCATCATGACCATTGTCTTTGCAATCGCATCTTCATTGATCTTCAACCGATTGGATCATCGCGCACGCGAACGTGGGTTGATTGACCAGACGACCAATTATTGAGTTACATATCCATCAGGATCGTTACCGGGCCATCATTGCTAATCTCGACTTGCATATACGCACCAAACACCCCCGTCTGGCAGGGCACACCTTGTTCCTGTAGAAATGACACAAACCTGTCACATAACGGGCTGGCAATTTCAGGTCCGGCCGCTCCCACAAATGAAGGCCGGTGCCCCTTGCGGGTATCGGCATACAGGGTGAACTGCGAAACCACGATCGCCTGTCCCTGTACGTCACATACTGACAGGTTCATCTTCCCTGCATCATCACTAAAAATGCGAAGATGGGCGATCTTATAGGCCAGCTGGCGCGCATTCTCTTCTGTATCTTCTGGCCCTATACCCAACAGGATATTTAACCCTGATCCAATGCGGGCAATTTCTTTACCATCAATGCTGACACTGCTTTTTGTTACCCGTTGAACAACTGCACGCATCGTTGCTCCAATGTGAACCTAAACCTTTTGAATACTGACAACCACCATCGGGCGCCGCCGGACTTCGTTGTACAACATATCGCGAATTGATCGCTCTATGTCTTTTTGTAAATTCCCATTCTGTTTACCCACCAACTCAGCAATCCGGCCGCGCATCCTGTTGATCAATGCTCCAGTTTCTTTACCAACCATGAAACCTTTGCTGGTTATTTCAGGATTTCCCAGCATACGGCCTGTTTCGTTATCCAACACAACCTGAATAATCACGATCCCATCTTCCGAAAGGATCTCTCTTTCGCGGATCAGGTTGGGGCTCATATCACTCACCACGCTGCCATCCACAAACACATAAGTGCCGGGCACTCGTTCACCGATCCGCATCTTCCCTTCTTTGAATTCGATGACCTGGCCATTCTCAACCACGGCAATATTCTCTTCAGGGATACCCACCTGCAGTCCGAGCATGGCGTGCTGCCTCATATGGCGCAGTTCGCCATGTGCCGGGATGAAATATCGCGGTTTCACCAGGTTGAGCATCATTTTTTGCTCTTCCTGACTGGCATGACCAGAGACATGTACTGGTGCTATCGCTTCATAAATAACATCTGCACCACGCTGGATGAGACGGTTGATCGTTCCAAATACTTTCTCTTCATTGCCGGGGATGGCATGGGATGAATGGATGACGGTATCGCCTACTTTTATATCAAACAAATGATAGGCATCCACTGCCAACCTGCCCAGAATGGATGATGGTTCGCCTTGTGAACCGGTGCACATGATCACCACCTGGTTGTCAGGCATATTTAAAGCCTGGTCAATACTGATCACTACATCATCGGGAATATCCAGATAACCCAGTTTGCGGGCGATTTTCATATTGTCTACCATGCTGGGGCCTACAAATGCCAGTTTGCGGTTATGGCGAACGGCTGCATTTGCCACCTGCTGCATACGAGAGATGAGTGACGCAAAGCTGGCAACAATGATCCTGCCAGGAGCTTTCCTGAACGCCACCTCAAAGGCCCCATCTATCACCCTTTCTGAAGGTGTCCAGCCTGCCCGTTCAGAATTGGTGGAATCTGCCAATAATAAGAGAACCCCACGTCGAGAGAATTCAGCCAATTTGGCATAATCGGTAGGCCAGTTATCCACCGGTGTGTGATCAAATTTATAATCGCCAGTATGCACCACCAGCCCAGCCGGAGTTTGAATACCCAGCCCAACCCCATCCGGAATAGAATGGCAGACGTGGAAGAATTCCACCTGGAAAGCACCGATTTGCACAGTTTCACCCGCTTGAACCGTGTGAAGCTCCGCCTTTGACCCAACACCCGCGCGAGCCAGTTTCACCTCGAGCAACCCCATGGTTAAGGGCGTGGCATAAATTGGCGCTTGAATTTCCTGCAACAAATGGTGGATTGCGCCAATATGGTCTTCATGCCCGTGGGTGAAGACAATGCCTTTCACCCGGTCGCGTTTATCGAGCAAATAATTAAAATCAGGGATGATGTAATCCACCCCCAACATGTCGTTTTCCGGGAACATCATACCAACATCAACGATCAGAATATCGTCCCCGTACTCATATACTGTCATATTCTTCCCCACCTCGCCATAGCCGCCAAGGGGAATTATCCGTAACACATCAGATTTCATCGCAAACCCTCAAACAGGAAAAACTTCCTGGAAATAGTCAAGTTAGTCTTCAACCCACTTGTATATTCATTTTACCCGACGTATAGACGTTTTGAAAGGGTAAATTCTCTAGCATTCGTTGTAAGAGTTTGGCGAAGGACTCGAAATTGCCCCTCCATGCCCTCCCCAAAAATCACCTGTACAGACCGGGAACAATGGTAAAAGGTGTTTGGGAACATAGGTTACACTTTTTGAGAGAATAAGGCATACTGTAATTCTAGATCTCTTAACTTTAAATCTTGTAATTACGATTCTGTATCCACGAATTCGTACATCATTTTCCTGTAGGGGTTTAGCGAAGGGATATTAACAACATTCAGCATCCCAATCCAGTTTCCCTTCGCTAAACCCGTATCACGGTCATCAATGACAAAGATGGAATGCAAGATTTCAATCATTTTCTTCGGGTTTATCATCGGGGGGATTTTACTCCTATAACAATCTCATCATTTCTCCCCGATGCTAAACCCCACCGAACCCCCTACAAATTTAAACTTGCGATCCGGTTCTTCGCCAACTCAACATACACAGGATCAATCTCATATCCCACATATTTTCTGCCATCCTGCAATGCTGCAATGGCGGTTGTCCCACTGCCCATAAATGGGTCCAGAACGATATCCCCCGAAAATGTATATAACTGGATCAATCGGT
>JBDKSY010000260.1:0-2473 GCA_039680395.1 Anaerolineaceae bacterium
CGAAAGATGTAAGCTGGACTATCCTTGCAGAAGATGAACTGGCTGTCTGCTATCCCATTGATGCGCACGCACCAAAAGGCATTGTAGAAGCTTCTGAGAAGATCAAGAAGATCATCATCAAAATAGCTGTGTAATAGAATATTTCTTTAGATCGTAAAATCGCTAGCTGAGGATGAATAATTTCTCCTCAGCTAACTTTTTAATTCTTAAAATGCACGAATAAAGAGTTGTGTGTTATTCAAAAATTCTTCATGATAATTTCACACGAATTGTGCAATAATGAGGTTTGTAGTAATCAACATTGTACAAGTTAACAAAATGTGCAACTTGTTATAGATACTTTATTTCCAGATAAGACATAGGATATTGTTTTTAATTTTTCGCGAGGAATTATTTGTGTCAATCCCACAAAATTTCTCCAGAAGATGATAAATAGAATCATATTTACGACCTGCCGATAACATTGGATCGTCAAAATGGATGAACCGCCTGTAAAAAAGATCAGTAATTTTCATCTTGAAAAATGGGGGGTGCGTTTTTCTTCATTTCTGACATTTATTATGGGATGCATCAATCTGTTATCAGCAGTGCAGCCAGCTCTACGTAATCGTTTGGTATCTCTTCATTCTTTCCTTCCCCTTGAAATTCTTCATGGCAGTCGAATTACATCTGCGTTGGCAGGTTTTGGGTTAGTATTCTTAGCCAACGGACTTTCACGGCGGAAACGCGCTGCCTGGGTTGTAGCTCTTATCCTTCTTATGATTTCCATTGTGTCCCATTTATTCAAAGGGTTGGATATAGAAGAGTCAAGCCTGTCACTGGCATTGTTCATATTATTGGTTTTCTTACGAAACAGCTTTCATGCCGAATCAGATCCACCTTCGATCCGGCAGGGATTATTTACTCTAGGTGCAGCTTTTCTGTTTACGTTGGCATATGGCACAGCCGGATTTGACATTCTCGATCGGCATTTCAGCGTTAATTTCAATTTTATAAATGCTCTCCGTCAGACCATCGTGATGTTTACAGAATTTTATAATCCAGGTCTACAACCTATTACTGGGTTTGGAAAATACTTTGCAGATTCGATCTATATCATCGGGTTGTCAACCATTGGGTTTGCAGCGTTGATGTTGATCAGACCAGTGCTGGTGAGATTCCCGGCTTCAAATGAAGAAAGACAGCAGGCAGAAAAAATTATCCAGAAATATGGTCATACTTCTCTTGCACATGCTGTCTTATTTCCGGATAAGTCCTATTTCTTTCATTCAGAAGATACCGTCATCGGGTACGCTGTCCGCGGGCATGGAGCTATGGTTTTAGGAGACCCCATCGGACCAGTAGATCAGATTGCCAATGCTATTATTGAATTCTGTAATTTCTGCACACACAAGGATTGGATACCTGCATTTGTTGCAACATTACCAGATCATTTAGATGAATATCGGGCTGCCGGATTTGACACACTTTGTATTGGATATGAAGCGATCGTACCCCTTGATACTTTTACTTTAGAGGGGAGCAAGAACAAAAACTTGCGTTATGCTGTTAACCGGATGGAACGAGAGAAATATCGGGTTGAAGTTTTTATGCCCCCACTAAGCAATGGCTTATTGGGAGATTTACACGAAATCAGCGATGCCTGGTTGACAATGCGCAAAGGCGGGGAAATGCATTTTTCTGATGGTTGGTTTGATGCTGAAATAATTCGCAACAGTTCAGTGATGGTCGTCTATGCAGGAAATGGAAGCTCGATTTCTTTTGTGAATTTTGCTCCAGAATATCAGAAAAATGAGTTGACCATTGACTTGATGCGTCATTATCCACATATGGAAAATGGGGTTATGGATTTTTTGTTTGCACGTCTGCTGCAGTTCGCGAAAGAGAAAGGATATGTCACCTTCAGTCTGGGATTAAGCGCACTCGTCGGTGTCGGGGAAAAACCAGAAGATCCCCAGGTAGAAAAGGCCTTGCATGGAATATCCGAATATATCTTTCAGTTCTTTAATTTCAAGGGGTTACATAATTTTAAAGAAAAATTTCAACCACAGTGGGAACCTCGATATTTCGTTTATCCGGGTGCTACCAATTTGCCATTATTGGTGAACTCATTAATTCAAGTCCACTCTGGGAAAAACTATCTTCGTAAGTTTCTATGAGAACCAGAGGGTATTGAACCTGACATATGATGGGGTATTAATTTTCGAATGCTTACATAACCATTTCTTTAATAAATATGGATTTCGTTGTAACGAATGCATTTTATTTCTTATAATTTTCCGGAACCAGAATTCTGTTATAAAATTCATTGTGCCCCTGAATATCGTTGCGATCATTTTCTTCGCGATCGGCTTCATTTTACCGTTGGCTGGCATGTTCTGGTTTTTTACACATGGCTGCTACCAGCGGAAGATATGTATTTATCTGATAAGTATTGCTCTCCTCTGGGGATTTGGGGGAATTTCTTTCTTTA
>JBDKSY010000261.1:0-6892 GCA_039680395.1 Anaerolineaceae bacterium
ATTAACTCTGAATTTCCAGGGTTCCAGATGTCCTGATCTGAGAGGTGAAGGCAGTCAACTTTCCCCAAAATATTCAATTTAGCGATTGCAAGATTGGGTTTCTGGTTGAAAACTATTTCAGACGAGTCTCTGTTGAAAAAAAATAGTGGTCCCATAAGTCACATCCTTCAGGCAAGAATAAAAAAAATGATGATGAACTCAATGAGAAAATTAACTATTCTGATCAAGCAACTTAATCTGACCATTGAAGACGAGCTTTGAGAGGATGGTTTTGTTGTGGGAGTGAGATGCTAATCAGCTTTAATGTTTGACAGCTCTCAATAAAGAAACGATGACGCTTATATATTATCCAACTTTGTATTTCTTAAATTCATACTTGTGAATAACAAGCCTTACATTCGAGTGATCTATCTTGTTGACCAATAGGGATCAGGAATATTTGATATCGAAATTTTCACACAGGAACTGTAAACTCCGCAATGAGTAAAGTACTTGATAGTTCTGGTTCATGGAAAAAATTTGATCCACTAAAGGCTTTTCCATCAACTGCAGTGCAAAATTTTGCAATGCAGGTATATCCAAAAGTTCCTTTGCATGCCTGGCAAAATCAATTTTATTTGCTCGAAGGTATTTGCCGGTCAATGCCATATAAATATGATCGGAATGGTAAGCTATCTTTTTTACAAAATTGTTGGCAGTAAATGCAACACCTCTATATTCGGTTGTAGGCAATTTTGCAAATTCAGGAAAACAATTCTTGAAGAAATCAAAATAAAAGACACAATAATCACGCCAATTTCCTGGTAATGAATACATGAAGTCGAATACTTGAAAATCGGCAAATGGTGAAAAATAATTGATGTCTGTGCGTTTCTTATAAACACAATAGTTTGTATATTTGGTATTTGGATTAATATAGATCCATCTATCTGTCAGGGTTAATGGTGATCTTTCATTGGAATGAAAGTAAAAACTATCATTGATGATCTCTTCATCCAAAACTTTATCAACGATCTTGCGATCTTTACAAATGCTTTCCAGCAGGAAAATTTCTTCTGGTTGTGTCAAAGTGGCATTTTCAACGGGATGTGTGCGATCTCCCATCACTTCATTTCCGAGATTTCCAGAAAGGATCACTTTACCATGCTGAAGGATCTTTTCAAAAATGCTGACAGGCGCTTCCAGCGCGTAGGAAATCTGACCGTTACAATCCATACAGGCATTTATTAGATTTTCAAATGAATAATCCTTTATGCCAAGGGGAAACTCAAAATGCCGTACACCAAATTTCTTTGCTATCCTTTTACCAATAATAAAATCATATGTACCTGGTTGTCCAAAGGTATATGAAATGATACGGTCGGTTGGAATTATTTCTAATAAAAATGCCAGAATCAACCGCGAATCGTACCCCCCTGATATGGGTAGCAGTATAGGTTCTGAAGCTGGCAAACGTGATATCCGTTTTTCAATCGCTTGTCTGAACAAAGCATGAAATTGTTTCCTTGCTTCTGGCAATTCCACATGTATTGGCTCGATTGGAGGAAATATGTTAATGAAAAGTGGATCAGCATTGCCAGTTTTCTGATCAACACGAAGGATTTCGCCAGGCATTATCTGCCGAATACCTTCAAAAAGGGTTTGCCCACTGGGGACATAACGAAAAATTGAAAAATTCTTTGCAGCTTTCTGGTTCAGAGTAAAGGTTTTATCTTTATCAAGTATTTGTTCATAGATATTTACCTGGTGGGAGTTGATTTCGTAATAGAAAGGCTGCATTGCAAGACGATCACAAAAGATATAAGATGTTGTAGAAAAGATGACACAAGCTACAAATTGACCTTCGACTTTAAAGAGAATATCAGGTACATCACTTTCTTTCAAAGACTCAATAAAAGTATCAATATCATTAACACCTGGATTCCATACATCCCTGTTTGAAAGGTGTAAGCAATCAACTCTGCCGAACAGGATTAAATTGCGGCATTGAATATCAGGTTTTCTACAAACAAACCTGTCAAGGGAGAACCGTTCCAGGCCAAGCAAAAAAGCACTCAAGTTCACCCCCGAAATGGAAGAAGGGAAAAATGCTTCATATATAGAAATCAAAAAATTGTCTGAAATTTAAGAAACGAATAACGGAACAATGAAACAACAAAGCGATCATGAATCCAAAAAAATGCTAAATTGATTATACATGGGGCAGTGCGTTAATTCAATATCATGTTAATGGATCATGTTAGTAAATGCACTTGAGCATAATGAGCGCTTTTTATGTAATAATTAGAGGTAATATGAAATGGAAAGGGTGAAATACCGGAAACGATACCTTGTTCATATCAGGTGAGGACAAGATTATCCGAATAAACCAGGGTGGCGAATTTTTCACTTTTTAGAACGAGATCATAGCAGGAGTAAACCATGACAGCGAGCAATTATGTAACTCAATCAATAAATATCAAGAAAGCCGGGGTAGAAGAATATGCTGCGATGAACAGGATGAACAATGTCATTCGAGCTGAAATTCTACCGGATGAACCCCCCATTCCTTTAGAAGAATATTGCTCACATATGCAAAATATTCCTGAGTATGTGGATGTGAGGTTTTGGATCGTAAAGAACAAGGAAAAATCAGATATCATCGCATTTGGAAACGTAGAATTCCAGCGCATTGAAGAAAACAAGCATATGGCAGATTTTGAAATACGTGTGCTTCCTGAATATCGCCGTCAAGGTATTGGTCGGAAATTGTTACAAAAGATTGTAGAAGCTACGAAAGAAGAGAAACGCAGGTTATTAGTGACTGAAAGCAACGACCGAATTCCAGGAAGTGAGGCATTCCTGAAAGCAATTGGGGCAACGAAAGCGATCGAAGCTCATACCAACCAATTAAAGATCGAGGATATGAACCCGGAATTGATAAAAAAATGGTTGGAAATTGGCAAAGAACGCGGTGAAGAATTCACGTTGGGTTTTTGGTCGGGTCCATACCCTGAAGATAAAATTTATGAAGTAGCAACGTTATATGATCTGGAAAATCAACAACCTTTTGGTGATCTGGAATATGAAGAAAGACATGTTACTCCTACGCAATTAAGGCAATCTGAGCAGCAAATATTTGCCAGAGGGTATCAACGTTGGACATATTATTTACTGGAAAACCAGACCGGAAAATTTGTTGGATACACCGAGACACTGTGGAATCCTAATCGTCCTGAAGTTTTATTGCAGGAGATGACCGGAGTATTTCCTGAATATCGTGGGAAAGGGTTTGGGCGTTGGTTGAAGGCTGCCATGCTGGATAGAGTTCTTCGAGATCATCCGCAAGTGAAAAAAGTGCGTACCGGAAATGCTGACTCCAATGCTGCCATGCTGAAGATCAATATTGAACTTGGTTTCAAACCGTACATGACGTCTTCAATCTGGCAAATTTATGTAGATCAGGTTCAAAGGTATCTGGACCATAAAAGTGAAGTTATTTCATAAAAACCCTTTCTTCAAGATATATGGTAAGCATGCAGCAAAAATTCAGAAATATCATCCGCTTTCTGAATAAGTATGGGCTTAACAAGCTGACGATCCTCTTCGCAGGGAAAAAACACAGCCCATTTGCTATCCTGTTGCACACCGGAAGGAAAAGCGGTAAACAATATGCTTTACCGATCATTGTTCAGCCACACAAAGACGGATTTGTGATCGCACTAACCTATGGAAAAGAAGTAGATTGGTTCAAAAATGTGATGCTTGCAGGCGTGTGCGGTGTAATATGGAAAACACGAAATTATCCTCTAAATGATCCCAAAATTCTTCTTCCTGCTGAAGGACTATCTACATTTCCCAATCCTGAAAGGTTTATTTTAAGAATAATGAATATCCAGGATTTCCTTTGGCTGAAAAGCGATCATAAACTCGAGTAATTCGAAAATTAATTTTGATTTTCATGAAATAGGTCACCGAAGCTTCGGATCGGGGCGGGGATTTTTTTTGGTTTATTGAGAAAGATCCCCAACCAAAAACAGATGCCAAGAAGATTGCCAAAATGCCAGGCGTTTGGACCCAGCCAATTCGCAAGTAAAGGTATATTTCTGCTCTTCATTTGGTTGCTGCCATTTCATACTCAAACCCCCTTATATGTATTTGTAGCAACTATCTGATAATAGCATCTGTGTGTTATAGTGGTGAATTATGCGCAATGAACAAGAAATGTATGACCTTATTTTGTCTGTTGCCCGGTCGGATGAGAGAGTGCGGGCAGTGGTATTGAATGGATCGCGTGCCAATCCAAATGCACCCCGAGATATTTTTCAGGATTTTGATGTTGTTTATCTGGTGACAGATGTGAAGTCATTTAAAAAGGATAAAAATTGGATCGGGATATTTGGCGATATGATGATCCTTCAGTTGCCAGATGATATGGGAGATCCTGAGCCGGAAAACCATGCAGGATATGCATATCTGATGCAATTCATGGATGGCAACCGTATCGACCTGACTGTTTACCCAAAAGATGCCTATCAAAATATTGTGCAGGATAGCTTAAGTATCGTTTTGCTTGATAAAGACGGTATGATCCCACCATTGGCAGAACCATCTGACAGGGATTACCTCCCCATCCCTCCAACGGAAAAACAATTGACTGACTGCTGCAATGAATTCTGGTGGGTTTGTCCCTATGTTGCAAAAGGACTATGGAGGAATGAGATACTTTATGCGAAGTGCATGCTTGATGAGGTTGTGCGACCACAATTGATGAAGATGCTCAAATGGTACATTGGGGTAAAGACCGATTTTATAATCTGTCCGGGTAAGTGTGGAAAGTATATGCAGAAGTATCTGGAGCCTGAATTATGGCATCTGCTAATGAGCACATTTACGGATAGTAACATTTCGCATACCTGGGATGCCCTGGAAAACATGGGGAAGCTTTTTCGCATTATTGCCATTCAAGTTGCAGAAAAATATCATTATCCATATCCATCAGGTGAGGATCAAAGGGTCAGTGACTATCTACAAAAGATTAGGCAGCTTCCGATAAATTAACTTAAGAACCTCTTTTTCGATAAGGAAAAGAGGTTCTTTTGATTGTACCGATGAGCAGATCTTATTGAATCGTGATATTGAAATGCTCACATAAGATTTGAAGACTTCTTATTGTATGCATCATTTGATCATGAGGGTGGGCAGAAAAATACGTTTTGACCAATGTGGGTTCCAACAACTGAGAAAGGAAAGTTTGCAGTGATGGATAATTTACCAATTCCTTGCGGTACCTTGCAAAATCCAATTTATTGGCGCGCTTGTAGTGCCCCGTTAAAATTTGCCTTGCATGATCATACTGATAGGTCATATATTTTGTGAGTCTGTTTGAATTAAGAGTTGCACCACGAAAAATGGTAAATGGTTCATTGGCGAGCTTTGGATAATAATCTTTGATGAACTGAAAATAAAATTTACATAATCTTCTATAATTTGAAGGCAGCGATAATGCAAAATCGCAAACCTGATGATCCAGATAGGGGCTGATGTAGTTGAATTGAGAGCGCATTTTGTAATTGCAATAATGGGTATATTTTGTTATATGGTTGTTGAACATCCATCTTTCATACATGTTTATTGATGCTTTGGGGGTTTGATCGAAATAAAAACTCTTTTCGATCATTTCTTGGTCATGCATCATATTCATAAGTGCTGGATGTTTGCAAAGAATATCTTTGAAAAAGATCTCTTCAGTAGATCTGGAATTGTCGAATTCAGGCATATAAAGGTATCCCATGATCCCACCGCCAGCATTCCCTGAAAGGATCGTCTGCCCAAATTCGCGTATTTCTTTGTAAACTCTGAGGGGGGCTTCCAATGCATAACTGATCTGTCCTTCAGTATCAATGCAGTTATTTAATAGCTTTTCTTCAGCATAATCATGAAAATCCAGAGGAAATTGTATATGATTGACACTGATATCTCTGGCAACTTTCCTTCCGATCTCGTAATCATAAGTGCCTGGTTGACCATAAGTAAAAGCGATCAGGCGATTTGATGGAATGATATCCAGTACCGTAGCCAGGATAACGCGGCTATCAAAACCACCTGAAAGTGGAAGAAATATCTTTTCAGTAGGGGGAACCAGAGAGATACGTTTTTCTAATGCCTGCCGTAACAAAACATGATATTTTTTCTCGGCATCGATCAAATCGAATGGTTCGGGAGTAGATAATGGAAAAGTATTTTCAAATAGATGATTGACAACCCCGGTTTTTTGATCAATCTTTAAAATTTCACCGGGCATGAGCTGCTGAATACCTGCAAAGAGTGTCTGCCCTGTGGGCACATATCGGTAGACCAGGAAAGTTTTTACCGCTTGAGAATCAAGGGTATATGCACAATTTTCTTCCAGTAAATGATCAAAAAATGAAATCTGAGCATTTGAAATTTTATAAAATATGCGATGCTTACAGAAGCGATCACAAAGGATATAGGTTGCATTCTCACGCTTAACTATTAACAAAAAATTCCCTTCTATCACCATCGGAAGATGAAGAAGGGAATTTTGATCTAAAGTACGAACATACCTATCAATCGTTTCTTTATCGGGGTTCCAAATATCCCCCTCTTTCAAATGCAGACAATCTACCATCCCGAAGAGCATTGTCTGAGTTGTTTCCATATCGGGATAAATATTTGTGGCACAGTCAGGTGAGTTACATGGTACGCAAAGCAGTGTTTGCATAAACGCAAAACCCTTCAAGATATGGATTTAAATACTTATACAATTTTACAACTTTTTATGCTCGCCTTCAATTTTCGCCCAGGTATCTCTTAAAGGAACTGTCAGATTGAAAACTGGATGCCCAGGAGTGCTATCCAGGTCTACGCTAAAGAAACCTTTCCTTTCAAA
>JBDKSY010000262.1:0-6079 GCA_039680395.1 Anaerolineaceae bacterium
TCTAGAACAATTGGCATAGTAATTTACCTCCAAAGTCTGGCATCTGCTTGACATACGTACAGAGCCGATTATAATTGCTTTGCTCTTGCGCTGGTGCTGGAATTGGCAGACAGGCATGGTTGAGGGCCATGTGCCGCAAGGCGTGGGGGTTCAACTCCCCCCCAGCGCACAAAATGAACCGCTTATTGCGGTTTTTTTGTTTAAAAGGCGCGGTCAATAATAAACTCCGCGATATTGACCAGCGCATCACGGGATGGATGTGGAGCTGAGTCTTTAAGTGCAAGAATTGCTGCCTGTGAGTGGCTTTTTGCTTCATCAAGTGCCCGGATAACCGCATCACCAGATCGGATTCTCTCGATAAATGAATTAATTTCATCTTGAGTCAGGCATTCACCCTGGAGTAATTTCTGACTGCAAGGATCTTGTGGATAAATTTCTGTATGCAAAATTGTTGGAAGTGTGATCAAACCATGCAACAGATCGCTGCCAATAGGTTTTCCGAATGTTGCCTGTGCTCCGGTAAAATCCAGAATATCATCAACAATTTGAAAAGCTAATCCGACTTCTCTACCATAGGTTCGCAAGTGGTCGTAACAACTATCACCCTGAGTACTGATCAGAGCTGCACAGCATGCTGAAGATTCAAAGAGAGAAGCTGTTTTCGCATAGATTCGAGAGAAATATTCATCTTTATCTATCGTGCAAATCTTGTTAAAAAGCTGACTGATCTCACCATTACAGATTATTATCAATGCCTCTGAGAATTGTTTAACAACAGCGATGGAATCAGTTTTTGCTGCAATTTTTGCTGCACTGGCGAAAAGGAAATCACCCGTCAATACTGTTGCACCAGGAGACCATTTTGAATTAAGAGTGGGAACGCCTCGTCTGAGCAATGATTCATCAATCAGATCATCATGGACAAGTGTTGCTGTATGCAGTAACTCGATCGCTGCTGCCATGTTCAAGATTTTTTGCTTATCCGCATCAAGCAAATTTCCAACAAGAATGGTTATGGTAGGTCTGATCCTTTTCCCACCAGATGAAAGCAGCAGATCCAATACTGCAATAAGGTCAGGGTGATTCCCACGCATCTGATCACGCATGATTCTTTCAACCTGAATTATCTCTTCCTGTACTGAAGTAAAAATTTCCGAATATTTACTCACCATTCAGACTCCAAAGAAATAATTTGTTCGCATTTTCTGTTGTAATATTTGATAGTTGTGACATTTCAATGCCGTGCAAACCACATACTTTATTTGCTATGATAGGGATATTCGCAGGTTCGTTTCTTTTTCCACGAAAAGGAGCTGGAGTTAAATAAGGCGCATCAGTCTCCAGGAGCAATGATGATAAGGGGAGTGCAGCATTGACAGAAAGATTCTCTACATTTTTCGTGTAGGTGATCTGACCTGTTACGCCAATAAGAAAGCCCAGTTGTATTGCTTCCAACGCAGTCTCTAAACTTCCTTCAAAAGCATGGAATACACCAGAAAAATTGGATCCCAGCAATGCAATGCGCTCTTTCAATACATTCAACATCATTTTTTCTGCACTTCGAGTATGTAATATGATAGGAAGATGGCATTCTTTCGCTAATTCAAGTTGGGGAAGAAGAGCTTTCATTTGTTCATCTTGAGAAACATAATCGCGATAAAAATCGAGACCAATTTCACCCACAGCAACAACTTTGGGATGAGAACATAATTCTTTTATAGCTGGTAAACAATTCTCATCCCAAAGGTTGGCATAATTTGGATGTATCCCTACCGCAGCGAATAATCCATCAAATTTTTCAGCAAGAGCAATCGCTTGCCTGCTTGAGTCCAGATCCACACCAGGAACCACAATGGTATGAATTCCCTGCTGATATGCGTTTTCAAGAACTTGATGCAAATCGGCATCGAAATTGTTAAGGTTCAGGTGGCAATGTGTATCAATAAATTCGTACAAACTTACGATATCCCTAGAATATCCATTCCTGTTTGCAAGATTTTCGGAATACAGTCGAGGTGAGTGGTTTCACAGTAAACACGCACCATAGGTTCGGTTCCCGAGAAACGGATCAACATCCAGCCGCCATCTTCAAGTGAGAATTTGAAACCATCTGTTGTATTAAGACCCAAAACTTTCAGACCAGCGATTTTCTCAGGTTTTGCATTAATGATCTTCTGTTCATATTCTTTCCGATTTCCTGAAAAACTACGGTCAATCCGGTCATAGTAGTGTGGGCCAACTGTTTCAAAAAGCAGGTCTAACAATTGAGAAGGTTTTCGGTTTAACTTGACCATCATGTCCAAGAAATAGATGCCTGCCAAAATGCCATCTCGTTCTGGAACGTTCCCGCGGAAAGCGTATCCACCAGATTCTTCACCACCAATCAGGGCATTCGTTTCAAGCATTTTTGGTGCTACATATTTGAATCCAACGCCAGTTTCATAAACTGGTACGTTATAGATTTTCCCAAGTTTTTCCAACATTCCGGTAGTGGATAGAGTTTTTACAATAGCACCACGCTGCCCACGAACTTCAAGTAAATAATAGGCTAATAAAGCATAGACCTGTAACTGATTGATGAAATCTCCTTTTTCATCGCCAATACCACATCTATCTGCATCGCCGTCAGTAACTAAAAGCACATCTGCTTTTTCATCAAGTGTTTTCTTTAGTCCGACATCAATATTTGGCGGAATTGGTTCAGGACGTTTCATCTCAGGGAAAATTGGATTTCGGGTGTTATGAATCTCGATAATTTGGGTAGTGCCACCTGAAAGCAATCGTGGAAAATAACCAGCACCATTTCCCCACATTGAATCAACGACAACTCGCAATCCTGCCTTTTTGATTGGTTGCAGGTCAATCAATTCTTCAATGTGCTTTATGTATGGAGGTGCTGGATCAAAAATAACGATTTTGCCACTTTTTTGTGCAGACGCAAAAGGTGTTCTTTTGACACTGGCTTCGTCATCAGGAATAGCTGCTTCGATTTCTAATAATCCTTCTGGCGCAATTGCCCCACCGTTCTCGTCACGTACTTTATAACCATTATCTGTTGGCGGATTATGTGAGGCGGTAATGTTAACTGCACCTGCAGCTTTCTTATTCACCACTGAAAAAGCTATTACAGGAGTGGGTGTGGCGCCGTCAGTGAGGTAGACATTTAAGCCGTTGCCAACAAGTACCTCAGCTACCGCACGGGCGAAATTCTCCGAATGAAATCTTTTATCGAATCCTACAACGATCCATTGGCCTTGTTTGCCATGGTTGATGAGATATCTTGCAAAACCTTGCGTGCATCTGCGTACATTCGCAAATGTATAATCTTCCGCGATGTAACCGCGCCATCCATCCGTTCCGAAATGAATTTTGGCAGTCATCATTCCTCCCGAAAAGTATTAATAATGAATGTATTATATCAAGCTTTCATTTTAATAAAAGCACGCAGGTCAGCCGTGCTATAATCCTGTTCTAAAGGAAAAATTCTCATCATGAAAGAACGCATCTATCTGGATTATGCTGCAACAACACCTCTGGATGAGAGAGTGTTCGCTGCGATGCAGCCTTATTTTTCTGAAAAGTTTGGGAATCCATCTTCGATCCATACATGGGGACAGGAAGCTGATGATGCTGTTGAATCAGCACGAGAAACTATTGGTAAACTGATGAATGCAGAAAAATTCACTGCTTTCTTTACCAGTGGAGGGACAGAAAGCGATAATCTGGCTGTGAGAGGTGCTGCTCACGCAGCGATGAAAAACCGCAATGCACGACATCTTTTGATCAGCCCTGTCGAACATCCTGCAGTGGCAAAAACAGCCATATCCCTGATTGATGAAGGTTTTCAGGTGGAATGGTTACCAGTGGATGAGTTTGGAATGGTTGACCCAAAGGATGTAGAAAAACGGATCAGAACGGATACTGCATTGGTTTCTGTAATCTATGGAAATAACGAGATTGGCACCGTCAATCCTGTCGAAGAGATTGGCAAGGTTTGTACTGAACGAGGAGTATTTTTCCATACAGATGGAGTTCAAGCTGCAGCACACTTAAAAATGGATTTCAGTAAGAATTTTATTGGGGGATTTTCTGCAGGGGCGCATAAGTTTTATGGTCCGAAAGGTGTTGGCATCTTCTTAGTATCCGATAGGTCCATGCTTGAGCATGTTCAAACTGGTGGAGGACAGGAATTTGGGATGAGAGCTGGAACTCACAATGTTCCAGGCATTGTTGGGCTTGCAAGAGCTTATGAAATAACATGCATGGATATGGATCAAAATAACAAGCATACCTCAATACTGCGGGATAAAATTTTCGAAGGGGTAATACAATCCATCCCTGATGTACAAATTACCGGGCATCCGACACAAAGGCTTTCAAATCATGCATCATTTGTTTTTGGTAAAGTAAATGGAAATGTGCTTCTCATGATGTTGGATGCTGGTGGATTTGCCTGTTCATCCGGTTCTGCGTGTAAATCTGGTAATCCAAAGCCATCTGATGTGTTAATCGCCATTGGTTTGGATGAGCGGAATGCACTCGGATCATTGCGGGTGACTGTTGGCAGGAATACAACAGAAGATGAGGTACAGAGATTTCTTGATTTCTTACCGGATGCAGTAAAAAGGGCACGAAAAGTATATGCAGAGTGAAATGAAAGCGGAAGGAAAAGCGGTACAGCATGTTGTGGTGGCTATGAGCGGAGGTGTGGATAGCTCAACGGTGGCTGCCTTGCTGGTTGAACAAGGATATCAAGTTACTGGGATGATGCTTCGATTATGGAGCGAAGAAGGTAAAGAAGCTTCCAATCGCTGCTGTACACCAGACTCGGTTTTCGCAGCAAGAAGAATCGCGGCAATGCTTGGGATCCCTTTCTATGTTCTTGATGCTCAACAGTTATTCCATAAAAGAATTGTGAATTACTTCATTAATGGGTACAAATCAGGGGAGACTCCAAACCCGTGTATTTTATGCAACCAATTCATTCGTTGGGGCTTCCTGCTTGATCATGCTCTATCCTTCGGTGCTGATGCTTTTGCAACCGGGCATTATGCAAGATTACAAAAGGATGATGCAGGTGGCATCCATTTGCTTAAAGGGATTGACGAAGGTAAGGATCAATCCTATGTTCTGAGTATGCTTACTCAGACACAATTACAGAAGACTTTATTGCTATTAGGGGAGATGAAAAAAGATGAAGTAAGGGATCACGCACGAAGGTTCAATTTACCTGTAGCAGAAAAAAGAGATAGCCAGGATTTGTGCTTTTTAGGCGAAGAAGATTATCGTGATTTTTTGATGAAATATGCACCGGAAAGTTTGAAACCAGGCAAAATTGTTACGCAAGATGGGAGAGAGATCGGCAGGCACGAGGGTCTGGCGGCCTATACGATTGGTCAACGAAAGGGAATTCGCATAGCAGATTCTGAACCCTATTATGTGATTGCCAAGGAATTTGAAAGTAACACATTAGTTATTGGAAAAAAGAATGAGCTCGGGAAAAAGGAAATTATCGTTGACGATTTTCATTGGATAAGCGAAGCCCCCAGTGAATTTGAATTTATTGCAGAAGTGATGGTACGGTACAGGGCAAATTTGCATGCAGCAGTGATCAAAGTAATGGATAATGATACTATTCAAATACGATTTATCGAGCCTGTACCTGATATTTCTCCAGGGCAACTGGCTGTAGTTTATCAGGGTGTTGAAGTGCTTGGCGGTGGATTCATTCAAAAGTGAGGTTTGGCTATGACATTACCAGCAATCATTTTGGGGATGGTGATATCTTCTCTTGTCGGTTCGGTTTTCCATCTTTGGCGTGGAGGTGGTCCATTACGATTGGTCCTTTATTTGGCATTAAGTTGGATTGGATTTTGGCTTGGCCATCTCGCTGCCATTTATTTGGGATGGACTTTCTGGAGTGTTGGTCCACTTCACCTTGGTATGGCAATGCTTGGATGTTTCGCAGTTCTTGGAGTGGGATACTGGCTTAGTCTTGTTCAAGAGACAACACCACAAAAACCAACGAAAAAAGGAATTCGATGACCTGGCAATCCCAAAATACCGTTGCTCAAGTGGG
>JBDKSY010000263.1:0-3920 GCA_039680395.1 Anaerolineaceae bacterium
CTTTTTCGTATCCCCCTGCACGATCAGATCAATATCATGGATGGGTTTTCCCAACCAGGCGTCACGTACACAACCTCCTACCAGATAAATACCTTCTTCGTGCTGGATGGATTCAGGCAGCACATCCAACAGGGCGCGAATATTTTCCTGAAACAAGGCTGCATTCATGATATGGCTGGTCTACCTTTATAGCCGTAAACCCCTATTCTTCCTGATATTTGGCGAGGTCAACCACCCCAATGAATGGCAGGTTACGATAATACTCGTCAATATCCAATCCGTAACCAAAGACAAATTTATTCGAAATGATGAAACCCCGATATTTGATGGGGATGGTCACTTCACGTCGCTCGGCTTTATCCAACAGAGTGCAAACTGCCAGGCTCTTGGGGTGTCTCGTGGATAACAATTCCATGACGGATGCCAGGGTATGGCCGCTGTCCACAATATCTTCGACGATCAATACATCCCATTCACTGATATCAATATTCAGGTCCAGCGTGATGCGTACATTCCCCCCGGATTCGCGTTTGCCCACTCCGTAACTGGAAACTGCCATGAACTCAATGGCATGGGGTATTGTGATAGAACGCATGAGGTCCGTCAGGAACAAAACCCCGCCACGGAGAATGCATACCAATAATAGCTTTCCACCTACGTAATCCTTACTGATCTCCGCCCCAAGCTCTGAAATACGATTCTGAAGAGTATCCGGATCTACAAGTACTTCCAACAAGAAATCTTTGTAATCTTTCATTCCTTCTCCTACGAACGGGGAACTTCATGGTGTTTCCGGCAGCGAGCTTCGTACATCTCTGCTGCTCCCACCACGACAATGGGTTCGTCATACCTGGCTGGTCTTCCATTGACCAGTCGCTGCGTTCGTGATGCTGGCTCACCACATTTCATGCAGATGGCATGTAGCTTTTGCACATTCTCAGCGATTGCCATTAACGTCGGCATGGATCCGAAGGGTTCACCCCTGAAATTGGTATCCAATCCAGCCACGATGACTCGAATGCCCCTATCTGCAAGGGTTTGTGCTACCTGTACGATTTCTTCATCCAGGAACTGTGCTTCATCAATTCCCACTACTGTGGTGTCTTTATTCAATTTATCCAGGATTTCGGATGCTTTTTGGATGGGGATGGCATCAAATGCCATTCCGGCATGCGAGGTCACTTTCACACCGCTGTCATAACGTATGTCAATCGCTGGTTTAAAAACCTGAACAATTTGGCGGGCAATCTCCGCTCTGCGTAATAATCGGATCAGTTCTTCCGTTTTACCACAAAACATAGACCCACACACTACATCAATTGATCCGGCATGATGTTTCACAAAAACCCTCCCTACATGGAATTATCAGGATTGTACACGAAAACACTACCTTTAAACAACAGAGACGCAGTAAATCTGCGTCCCTGATGGATTTTTTAAGAATAAGCCTTATGCGGTTGGTTCAGGTACATCGTACCCAAGCTGGCGCATTCGCTTTTTCATGTCAATCAAGCTCTTTCGTCCAAAACCGCTGATCTCCAGGATACCCTGTTCACCTTCAGCCAGTTTTGCCAGAGCTTCACCTACATTGTTGATACCAGCTTTAGCAAGAGCTTCAGTTGGGCGTGATCCTAATTCCAGCTCAGCAATCGGGCGAGTTGGAGAAGTACGCTCTGCCTCGCGGGTCTTCACATCTTCTACATATTCCTGGCGAGCCTGCAGCCGGCGATAGAAGCGGTCTACCTGACCTTCAACATCCAGCAAGCGCTGCTGTTGGCCTGTAAAGAACGGGTGACATTTCGAGCAAACTTCGGTCTGAATTTTCGGTTTGGTTGATCCAGTAGTCCAGGTATTCCCGCAAGCGCAGGTGACTACTGCATTATTATAATAAGTCGGGTGAATGCCCTTCTTCATGATCTAATCCTTTCTACAATCACAACCTCCGTACTTGAAATTGTCGCATACGGTGCTGTGAAACTGAATTACTCGGCTTTCACCGGTTCAATACTGATCACTTTCCGGCCATTTGGCAAAGTGACGAACACGACCTGCCCATCAGTTGTAGCAAAAAGGGTATCGTCTTTTCCTCTGCCTACATTTTCACCGGGTTTGATGTGGGTACCGCGCTGGCGAACCAGGATATTCCCCGAAAGAACGAATTCGCCACCAAATCGTTTGACACCCAGCCGCTGACCATTACTATCGCGGCCATTTCGAACGGAACCACCACCTTTTTTATGAGCCATTTTTCCTACTCCTTACCAATGGTTTCAACAATTAAACGGGTGTATTGCTGGCGATGTCCGGTTTTAACACGAATGCGTTTTTTAGGACGATATCGGAACACATCAATTTTCTCACCCTTGATGTGGTTTTCCACTTTGGTGGAAACGCGCACACCCTTCACCAACGGGGTACCAACCGAGACGTTACCATCTTCAACCAGGAGCAGTACCTGATCGAGGATTACCTCATCTCCGGGTTCTACCGAAAGAAGATCAACTTCAATCGCCCCGCCTTCGACGGCTTTATACTGCTTTCCGCCGCTTTCGACTATTGCGTATTTCATTGTTTTCCTCTCCAATCTTCACTTCACCGTGATCCATGCGTAATGTTGATCCGCCTGTTCATGGGGAAGCTTGGCATGCAATCTACTACCCCAGCAACACTGCCAGGGCAGACGAATAGGTATTATAAGGCGCGCCTGCCCGCCTGTCAACGGATTCGGAAGAATTTGCACTACTTGACGAAACCTATATAAAAGTGGATAATGATTTATCTGCATTTTCAGCTTCCCTGGGTAAATAATGGAGTTGAAGGTGATTGTTCGATCTGAAGAGGAAATTCATCAGATTGTTCATAAAGTGCTCGATCAGTATTCAGGGCTCTTGAATGTAAATCTGACTGCCACTGAAAATCCTCAAAAATCTGAAGCTATCCCCCTTGGTATAAACACTTCAACACAAAAAAAAGCGGTCGCCATCGGTGCAGACCACGGCGGCTTTGAGTTAAAAGAAATACTCAAACCTGATATAGCTGCGCTTGGTTACGACATCATTGATGTTGGCACAAACAGCAAGGAATCAGTAGATTATCCTGATTTTGCTCACGAGGTTGCCAAACTGGTGAGCACCGGCAAAGCATGGCGAGGGATCGTCATTGATGGAGCTGGCATTGGAAGCTGTATTGTTGCCAATAAAGTGCCGGGGATACGGGCTGGAATGGCTTATGACTATTCTTCTGCGGTGAACAGCCGCGAGCATAACGATACCAATATCCTTACGCTGGGAGCAGGGTTGATCGGTATCAACCTTGCCAGGCAAATTGTGAAAGTCTGGCTAACCACCAATTTTGGTGGTGAGCGTCATCAGCGTCGTGTGGACAAAATAATGGCAGTTGAAAAACAGTATTCAAAATAGAGGCAAGATGGAACCTGACGTAAAGACAGTCGAACAACTGATTGAAATTATTACCCATGAAGTACTGGTTGCCATTGCAGAACAGAAGCAGCATACATCGCTTCCTGAGGGAGAACAATGTAAGTTGAACTGCGCTGATGGGATATGCGTAAAGACCTGCTTTGATCGAGCCGGCAGAGTCGTCAGTGCAGGAGCAGAACGACTTTCTTCCACACTTGGTGGTATCCCAAAAGACACCAACCTGTCTACTATGATTGACCATACTCTACTTAAACCCGATGCCACTCCTGACCAGATCGCCCAACTTTGCTTTGAAGCTCGTAAGTATGGTTTTGCTTCTGTGTGCATCAATCCCACCTGGGTTTCGCTTTGCACAGAATTGCTCAAAGGATCTCCGGTAAAGGTTTGTAGTGTGATCGGATTTCCACTTGGAGCAACCGCATCCGAAGTGAAAGCCTTTGAAACGCAAAATGCCATCAGTCATGGGGCAACCGAGATTGA
>JBDKSY010000264.1:0-3109 GCA_039680395.1 Anaerolineaceae bacterium
TTTGCCAGCTTGCCACCCGAACCCGGCTCTGTTCATCAGGCACTATTTCAGAGAGAGATGCCAGGTACGGGACAATGATAAATGTTTGGAAAAAGAAGTAACATGAACTGACCACCGCCACATATACAGCATTTGCCCAATGACCTTCTGGAGTGAGATTGGCTCCAGTTACTGGTGGAAACCAAAGCAAGACATAACAAATGATGAGGGGGATCAAGCCAATGACCATCATAGGCCGTCGCCTGCCCCAACGGCTTCTCAGATTATCCGTCCAGCTTGCGATAGGCAGGTCAACCACACCATCCAGTACCCTGGCAATGAACATGCCTACAGCATAGGCAACCGCAGGTGCAAATATCAGCGCACCAGTTTCAACTCTGGCTTGAGCGGGGCGGTAATAATATAACAAATAGGTCAGCACAACCTGATACATGAAACCAGGTCCTAACCCACCAATCCCGTAAAGGGGCTCCTGCCACTTCTTGATCGTTTTCATGACATTTCCTCCTTATCAATTATTCGTGTGTCTGAAAGTAAGCCTGTGCTTCCTCCACCATACTGGTATCCGTTTTTACTTCTGGTTGAGCTGCCCCCATTGCCGGGATAATAAATGAAAGCCGTCCCAATTCCGCAAGGATCGCATCCTTGTTTAACCGTCGCGGCAAGATACCTGTTAACCGCTCAAAATTACCCTGGTATATTTTCGCCAGCACGTTTTCAGGCAATTGTATGCCTTGAAAATCAGCAGCAAATTTACCAAACAAAAATCCCTGCCCTTCATCAACCCGAAATGTTCCCTGGCGTTCAAGAAAGCCGCGTACCAGGTGAATTCGTGCTCTGCTTTCCAAAGGTTCGATCCCTGAAGGCGGGTCGCCCAAAAGAGCTTTCGCGCCAATATCCGTCCCATAAAGAATTCTGTCTTGATACTGGATGAAGAATTCTCGCGTCTTTTGCGGGTCACGTGCAAAGTTGTGATACATCTCGATCCCAGGGGTCAGGTCAATATGCATATTGGGAAATCGCTCCAGGTATGCTGATAATCGTTCCAGTTGAGCTGAAAGAAAGAAAAAGTGGGCAAAAACTACTTTAAGACCTGGGTGTCTTTCCATCACATGGATCACCTGGTTGTATTGCACTTCATTGTTGATAAAACTTCCATCTCCATAGAACCAACCCTGTTGTATCGCCCATTCAGGAACACGATCAGCATCCCAGAATTCTTCGGGATCATTGACATGAAAGAGGAGAGGGAAACCCATTTCTTCCATCTTTGCCCAGTAGGGTTCATAAACAGGAGAATCAAAATCGGGAGTAGGCAAGGTTTTCCGCATGTCAGGCTTGCCTTCGATCATTTTGACACCATCACACCCCATTTCAAACAGCTTTTCGACATAACTGGCAAAATACTGACCGCACGTTTCAGGTTGCATAAAAAGAGCGGAAATATCCAATCCACCAAACACATAGATCCTTTCGGGATAATGTGCTTTGAGCATTAAAGCTTCTGGAATAAGACTCAACCGGGCACGATGAGGGGTGCAGACAATATTGCATCGAGAGATGTGATGCTGATCAAGGATCGTCATCAAATCTGGCATTAATGAAGAATGGGGATAGTGGATGTGGCAGTCAACAATCTGCGCACTGCATAATGGCGAATCCATATTCCTCCTCACATTATTGAATGAACAATACGTTAAAAACCAATAGTATGAAGGATACCTATATTTAGAGTAAGTATTTAAATATGAATTGAACTCACCAGAAAGTGGTGAGTTCATTGTAGCAGAAAACCAAAATCAAGAATATTGTTTTGCCAACCAGCTGGTGCGTTTAGCAAGTTCCTTGATCGAAAGCCTTTCTTTCCCTGCGATATACGTTTCCAGCACATCTCCTATGGGAGTTGCCCAGGCTTCAGGTACATCACGAATGACACCCAGCACATTCCCTACCAGGCCACCATTGCAGTCAACGTCATAGCCGGCTTTTGCCAGCAAGGACATGGCTTCTGTGAAATCCCCTCCACAATACCAGAGCGACAGCGCATCTGCTGCGATGTTGGGATAGGCATGGATCCAGTTATAGCGTTCAAAGTGCTTTTCCAGTACAGGCCAGGCAGTGAGAGGAGCTTTGTTTTCTTTGAGTGTCTGGAAAATAAAATTTAATTTGGCTGCATATTCACTTCCCGCTGGGATGAAACGACTGCCCTCCAGAAGGATTTCGCGAGGGTCAGACATTTCGAATGCAAGAGAGGTTAATACCGCAGCATACATCTCGCCATACACACCGTTTGCAGCATGCGAAACCACCCCATCTATATGCGCCAATCGGGCTGCTTCCATGGGATCGGCAGGCGCCAGCATCCCACAGACCATGCCGCGCATCTGTGCGCCGATCCAATTCGAATACGGGTTGAGAAAATTGCCCGATTCAGGTGGGAAGATGCCCATGTTCAAGTTTCGCAGTGCAACCCCTTCTGCTGAAACGCCAAAAGGAAGCTGCCTGACCCACTCGACCCCCAGTGCTTCGGATGTGATGTCAGCTCCCATCGCTTCATACACATCCAACAGCAGCAGTTCATACACCACATCGTCATTCATGGTTTCAGGCTGGGTGATATATCCCCTGACATCTCCATATACTTTGGCGATCTGCGACCCCACATACCCTTCAATGGCTGTGCCAAACGATCCCCCTGCCAGTTGACCCACCCAACCCTGATATATACGTGCTTCGTATGCATCATTCCACGGTGAGATCCGGTGGTAGTCATGGCTGGCTGGCATGGCAGCTTTGACTTCCTCCCATGTGTCAGGATGATGGTATTGGTGGTAAGGATGCCTTTCGATTTTTGGCGCTTCCTTGAGGGCTTTCATCACTCTGGCAGTCAGCACTCTCAGCTCAACGATCTTTCCTTCCTTGAGCAGTTGAAAACCCTGGGGAAGAAGAACCTCCGCTTCGCTGACATCATATCCCTGGTTGCCCCAGGCCTGCACCATACCCTGGTAAGGTATTTCCGGGGCGGATGAACCTGGCACACTGATACCCCAAAATGCCTTGATCAACGCATCTCCCGAAACTGCGATAGATCCATCCCAATGTGATGGAT
>JBDKSY010000265.1:0-4858 GCA_039680395.1 Anaerolineaceae bacterium
CTTTATAATCGTGTTTTTCCCAACAAGTCTTCCCAATTAGACCTGAACCAATTCTCCTAAAGAGACTCTTTTTGACCTGGCTGTTTTCCATCTTCCTGCAATGAACTTCATTTTCAGATATGTAGGAACCATATAGCTGACCAAATGAATGAATCCATTGACAATCCCAGGTATCAAAAGTGGTTTACCTTTTAAAGCAGCTTCGATCGTTAAAAACGCAACCTTCCCGGTATTCATTGTGGTAATATACCCGATCCAACCCTGGGCATTGATAGATTGAACACATTGACGGTTGGTTGGCATGCCTGCTGGACAAAGGGCTGTAACTGAAACATTTTCATCTTTAAGTTCAAAATTTAACGCCTGCGACAAATCCAGTAAGAAACGTTTGGAAGCAGCATAGGTAGCTTTAATGGGCATGGGATAGAAGGCTGCCATGCTGGAGACATTGATAACCCGAAAGGTGGTTTGCATATCGCGAAGTTTGATAACCTCATGGATCAAAGAGAGCGGTCCTTCCACATTTATCCTCACCATGGTTTGCAGATCTCTGAGTGATTGGTGTAAAAAGAAACCCTCAAAATCAATACCGGCTACATTGATCAGCATGGTGATATTGGCAACGTTCTTTTGCAATTCAGCCATTAATAGAGAGCAACCATTTGGATCTGATAGATCACATGCAAACGTCAGTATGTTTATGTGATATGTGATTTTTAGTACTCTGGCAAGGTTTTCCAGGTTACTGGCAGGTTGATCTGTCAGGATAAGGTTCCATCCCCGCCTGGCACATTCCACCGCAAGTGCTTTTCCAAGACCTCCTGTAGATCCGGTAATTAATACAGTCTGTTTGGGGTTCGTATTGTGATGCAGTTTCATTATTTATTTCCCTTCTTCTGTTCCACAAATCTTTTGGGAATAGTCCCATAATTTCTTGGCGAATTCCGCATTACGGGCATAACGGCTAGCTTTTTTTGGCTGGCAATCTTTCCAATAGATATCACAAGATTCACTTAGCGATTGATCCAATAATAAGTAGATGATCCCAGCAGCAGGTTTCTCAGGATGGGTGCCCGCCCGCCTGCGCAAATCCCAAACAATCCTGGCAATGGAAGGGGTTCCCTTTTTGCCAATTTCGGTATTGACCAAACCTGGATCAACTGCAAACGCACGTACTGCAGAGCGGCCTGCCTCTCTGGAATTCAACTCGAGGCTAAACAGGATGTTTGCCAGTTTGGTCTCTCCGTATGCGCGTAATCCATTGTAATTCCTGCAGTGCTGCACATCCTGCCAATCAATACGCGCACCATAATGGGATTCTGAACTTATTGTGATCACCTTGCCACTACGAACGGCTTCTAATAATGGAAGTAATTCATTGGTTAACAGAAAAGGTGCAAAGTGATTTACCGCCCACTGGGTTTCCACTCCATCTGAGGTTAGTGATAGCCAGTAGGTAAAGGTGCCAGCATTATTAACCAGTCCATCGATTGAATGGCTATTCTGTTCATGGATCAGTTTCTTGATGTTCACGGCAAGATTGCGCACTTCATTTTGTTGTGTCATATCGGCAACTAAGAAAAATACAAGTTGATTGTCTGTGATCGAGCGCAATTGCTGCTCAGCCTGGGAGCAACGTTCAACAGACCTGCCTGTTCCAATTACCAGTGCACCAGTAGCAGCCAGAAGTTTCGCTACAGAATATCCAATGCCTGAGGTTGCGCCTGTTACGACATATATTTTCATGTTTTTGTACATCCTTTTGTTCATATTGTTGAATGTGTTGTTTTTATCATGACGAGGGGTGGAACATCCAATATGAAGAAAGGCTGAAAAAGGGGTGGAGAGGGGGTGGAGAACAGGTTGAGAAAAAAGAAAGATGTTTCCAACGGGGGAAACATCTTTCTTTTTCGGAAGAGCAATAAAATTAATCTGTAGGTCAACTGTTTTTTCGGACTTTATTGATCGCTTGTACGCGAGACTGTACTCCCAACTTGCTGTAGATGTTGTTAATATGCGTTTTCACTGTACTTTCTGCAACTGAAAGGCGCAAAGCAATCTGCTGGTTGGTAAGACCCTTATCGATCAAGTTCAATACTTCGAGTTCGCGCACACTTAATATTGCCAAATGGTTTTGTTCTCCATTATTATCACCTGGTTTGTTTACTTGTATGGCATTTTTTGTAATTGGCTCTTCATTATTTGATTTATTTTCGGGTTTACTGAGGATCCGTAATCCAAAACCAGCTGCCAAAAGAAGAATCGGTGCAACAATCTGGATGAACGCTCCACCAGCAATAACCCCAAAGACTCCGAAGAAAGTGATACCACCGATTGCCAATCCCCAGGCAATATATCGAAGTAATAACGGCCATGATTGTCCATGTGCAGCAAAAATACCACCGATCCCGATTGCTGCGACCAATAGAAGCCAGGCATACGCCCAGGAACCCCAGTCCTTTGTCAAAACATTAAGGGTAAAGATTACTGCAAACGCGGTGAGCAAAAAAGCAGGGATGAAAAGATAAGAAGTCAAATTCCAATTATCACGAATACTAAATATTAAAATAAAGAATCCGCCTGCCAGTACCCAAAAGACTAAAGGCGGAGCAATGTTATACTGATCACCCAATGCTATCCTCAGAATCAATAATCCTATTCCGATAATAATAATGATCAAACTGGTAATATTGATTGGGCGGTTGAATTTCGCCAATTCCATTCTCCCTGATATTAGTATCTACCATGAATTATAAATGTGTAAATAAAAATAAACAAAATAGAAAGAATCCGCTTGGTCAAAAAGTTCTAAAGGTAATCAAGTATGGTTATTTGTTGTTAAAAGGAGGAATTCTTAACTACAATTCCTCCCTTGTCTTTATCAAACAGAAACAGTTATCCTTCTGCTGTCTCCAAAGCTTTTTTTACGGCAGTGCCATCTACTGTCTCGGTTTCCAGTAATTGTTTTGCCACACATTCAAGCGCAGAACGGTGATCTTTCAGCAACTGCTGTGCACGTTCATATTGCTCATTTGTGATCCGCATCACTTCTTCATCTATCATTTTCTGCGTGTCTGGACTGGCCACGGAACCAGTATCACTGCCAGCCAGGAATTGCGATTGTTGAGTGACATACCGTACTACACCCAGCTTTTCACTCATGCCAAATTCAGTTACCATTCGGCGGGCTAATTCACTGGCTCGTTGAATGTCATCGCTGGCGCCAGTACTGATCATTTCACATACAACCTGCTCGGCAGCCCTTCCACCCAGCATAACGGCAATATGATCTTCCAGTTCTTCACGAGTTAACAAGTACCGGTCTTCGGTGGGCATCTGCATGGTATATCCTAATGCACCTCGACCTCGTGGAACAATGCTGACTTTTGCGACAGGGTTGGCATGGGGCAATAATTCTGCTACTAAGGCGTGTCCGCTTTCGTGATATGCCACTGTCGTGCGTTCCTGTTCATTCATGATGCGCGATTTCTTTTCCAATCCAGCCACCACACGTTCGATCGCTGCTTCAAAATCCTTCATAGTTACATCCGGAGCGCTGCGCCGGGCTGCCAGAAGAGCAGCTTCATTAATAACATTGGCAAGGTCTGCACCACTGAAACCAGGAGTAACGCGGGCAGCTCGTTCGAGATCAAAATCGGGTGCAAGTTTTACATTTTTACTGTGAATGCGCAGGATCTGAAGCCTGCCAGTCAGATCGGGCGCAGCTACCGTGATCTGGCGGTCAAACCTGCCAGCACGCAGTAATGCCTGATCGAGTACTTCAGGCCGGTTGGTGGCAGCCATAATGATCACTGGTTTATCTTTTTCGGTATGGAAACCATCAATCTCAGACAGAAGCTGGTTGAGTGTTTGCTCACGCTCGTCGTTCCCGCCAAAGCGTGTTGCTCCAACGCGCGATTGACCAATTGCATCAATTTCATCAATAAAGATGATCGCTGGGGCAGCTTTGCGAGCCTGCTCGAACAGATCGCGAACCCGGGCAGCTCCAACCCCAACAAACATCTCTACAAATTCTGAACCGCTGGTTTCAAAGAAAGGTACTTCAGCTTCACCTGCAGAAGCTTTGGCCAGTAAAGTCTTTCCAGTTCCTGGAGGGCCAATGAGAAGCACACCTTTCGGGATGCGCCCGCCGAGGCTTGAGAATTTTTCTGGTGTTTTCAAGAATTGGATGATTTCATTGAGTTCATCAATAGCTTCGTCTGCTCCACCCACGTCTTTGAAGGAGATTCCAATGGTTTCTGGCTTGACCTCTGTTGCTTTGCTTTTTCCTACGCCCATAATACTCCCGGCACCCCCCATTCCACTTTTCGCCAGTTTTCGATATCCAAAATACCACACTGCGCCAATGAAAAGTAATGGAAGGCCATATGCCAGCAAGAAGCTGCCAATTGGGCTGGGAGGCGGGTTGACGCTGTATTTGATTCCGGCTGCATCCAGTTCTTCGATCAGACTTGGATCGCCGGTAGACACTGCAATGACCGTGAAGGGAATATCTTTACTATTTTTCGATGTATCATCGGTGTTTTTCATTGTTCCAACAATCCGGTCTTCACCCAATGTCGCTTCAATGATCTCACCTGCTTTGATTTTTGCTTTAAATTCGCTGTAAGGAATCTCGATTTCCTGGTTTAACGTCGGGCTCAATATGAATTGCTGAAACAACCACATGGCAATTAAACTGACTATCAAATAGCTAAGCCCAAAACCTGTCTGCTTGCGTCTCAGGTCTTGCATTCTTTTCTTATCGTTCTCCACATCTTTCTTGGGAGAGTTATTTCCGTTATCCGCCATCTTTCCTCGCTTTTCCTGTAAAAAAGACCTCTTGAACAGGTACATA
>JBDKSY010000266.1:0-1844 GCA_039680395.1 Anaerolineaceae bacterium
CAGGTGAAAGAGGGCGAGTTTGTAGCTCTGGTAGGTGCCAACGGCTCTGGAAAATCTACCCTGCTGCGCCTGATAGCTGGTTTACTGAATCCCAGCCAAGGTGAAGTAAAAATCGCCGGACACAACATCCAGCTTGCAGAGGAGCAAAAGACGCTGCACACCACCCTGGGCATGGTTTTTCAATACCCCGAAGACCAGATCGTGGGTACTACCGTGGAGGAAGATATCGCCTTCGGCCTGGAAAACCTGGGCTGGCAGCCAGAAGATATGCGTAAAAGGGTTGACGAAATGCTGACTGCGCTGGATCTACAGGAGCAGCGACAGCGCCCCTCTCATCTCTTATCTGCTGGACAGACCCAACGGCTGGCACTGGCAGGTGTGTTGGCACCTGATCCCCGTCTTTTGTTGTTCGATGAAGCCACTACCATGCTCGACCCGCGCGGTAGAAAAGAATTAATGGCGCGCATGAAGCAGCTTCACCAGAACGGGATCACCATATTAATGGTTACCCATCATATGGAAGAAGCTGCCCAGGCGCAGCGCATGGTTGTCTTGCATAGAGGGAGTATCATTGCAGATGATACCCCGCAATCCATTTTCCACCAGATCTCTCTTCTCAGGCAATGCGGGCTGGCAGCTCCCGATTTTCTGCAGTTGGCGACGATCCTGCAACCCTATATCCCTGGGCTGCCACCCAATCCTGCCAATCTTGAAGAGCTGCTGAAGATATTAAAACAAATTCCACCACAACATGGCACACTCACCGACAAAGTCAGGGGATGTTCACCAGATGCCAAAATGCCTGCCATTAAGGTTGACCATCTGGTTCATATATATGAAGGTGAAGAAAGTCAGAGCAATACTACTTTACGCGATGTCTCTATGCAGGTCATACAGAACTGCTCGCATAGCCTGTTAGGAGCCACGGGTTCTGGTAAATCTACCCTGATGCTGAACATGATGGGGTTGGAAAAGCCACTGGAAGGACGCATCCAGATAGGCGATGTGATCGTTACCGATAAACAGACGAAAATGCAAGCCATCCTCAAGCAGGTTGGAATGGTGTTTCAAAACCCTGAAATCCAGTTCTTTGAGCAATACGCTGGAGATGAGGTAGCGTATGGCGCCCTCATGCAGGGGTTGGAGCACGAGGAAGTGGTGCGCAGGGTTCGCTGGGCGATGGAAATCGTGGGATTGGATTTTGAAGCATTCAAAGACCGCCTGACATTCTCTTTAAGCGGTGGCGAAAGACGAAAACTGGCACTGGCATCCACATTGGTATTGCAAACACCAGTGTTATTGTTGGATGAACCAACGGCAGGCCTGGATCCTTCTTCGCGTAAAGAGATCATTCAACATTTACATCATATGCAACAAGACGGGAGAACATTGCTGCTATCCACGCATGACCTGAATGATGTAGCAGCCTTGACAGAAAATACCACCATCATGGATGGGGGAAAAGTGGCTTTTTCGGGCTCGACACGCCAGGCATTCTGGATGCCAGATTTGGTGAACGCCGCGGGTTTGGACATACCTGCCGCAGCACAGGCTGCCCAGGTGATGCGAAACGCAGGTTGGCCGTTACCCGAGGGAATTGTGACGATATCCGAGCTGGAGTCCTGCCTGGCAGCCAGAGGGAGTGAGGTGCTTCATGCAAATTAAAAAAACCTCTCCTTCTCCACAGAGAATAGCGCCATTCATCCAGTTGGATAGCCGGGCACGCCTGGTCTTTTGCCTGGTGATCGGCATTGCTTTTATGCTGGCGCGTGATCTGCTTCAATTAGGGATAATCTTCATTCCTCTGGTTGCTGCAATCTTATTGGCACGTGTCAGTTTCAAGC
>JBDKSY010000267.1:0-3708 GCA_039680395.1 Anaerolineaceae bacterium
TGCAGGCGCATCCCCAGAACCAGGTCACACTTTGAAATGGCGAATTCTCGGTCAAGAAAACTGGAATTCCGTGGAATGATCTTTGTCCGAGAAGAATTCTTCATAGTCTTCCGAACACGCCTGGATATTCCCGTGTCATCCAGCAAGGTTTCCTGTACATCCTGGAAAGGGATAAAAACCACAAGCCCTGTTGAATACGTATCCAGAAAGGCATCCAGGGCACTGGCGACCTGTGCTTCCCAGTATTTTGGATCCACCCCTACATCCCAGTTGCGTAAAGCAACCCCTACTATCGGAAATCCCTGAAATTGTTCATCAATCTTTGCCATCCGCTTTTGTGGAAGCAGCAAACCAAATGCAGGGTCTGTGGTTATGGTTATCCTGGCAGCAGGGAGCCCCAGCGATACCAAAATGGCTTTGGAATCGGTATCACGAACCGTAATTGCTGCACAGTTTTCGGCAATAACCCGCACATAGCGCTTCGCCTCATCACTGATGACCGGCCCAACGCCCACGGCATACAACATCATTGGCTTTTTATAAATGGATCCAAGCAGAGAAATGCTGTAATAAAATGCGATTCCCATGTGCGCCGCGGTGAGTATGCTCGAAGTATCCACCCCCCAATAATCGTGGAATAAACCACCTCCGCCCAGGATGACCAGGTCGCAGGCTTGAATTGCTTCTTTGATCCCTCGGATATCCGTCCACGCAATTGCATTTACTGAATGAATTTGCCTGGTCTGCTGCGGATCACCACAAATCACTGTGATGCTTAACGCTGGTATCACCAGACTGAGGTCATGGATCATCGCGGACAGGATCGCCTCATCGCCTGTATTGTTGAAACCGTAGTATCCAGCTATCAAGATGTGATTGGTCAAGTCGCTCATTCCTTCGATGTGTTATTTTGATTTACGAACTGCAAATAAGTATCTGCTACTGTTTGTACAGTTCCGATGCTCATCAAAATGCCTTTTTCCAACCACAAAGCGCGATCGCATTTGGAAGTCACCATAGCCAGATTATGGGTTACCAGCATGATCGTAGAGCCGTTTGATCGAAAAGTCTCAATGCGTGCCAGGCATTTTGCTTTGAAAGCTTCATCGCCAACCGCAAATATTTCGTCCAAAAGGAGGATTTCCGGTTGCCATGATGTGGCAATGGCGAATCCCAGCCGTGCCACCATGCCAGAGGAATATTTACGTAAAGGAGCATCAATGAATTCATCCAACTGTGCAAAATGAAGAATCTCTTCCAGGTGGGTTTTAATTTCTTTTTGAGTGTGCCCCAGGAGGGTACCATTCAAGAATATGTTTTCCATCCCGGTCAATTCAGGTTGAAAACCAGCACCAAATTCCAGCAATGGCGCCACCTGTCCATGAATCACAACCCGTCCTTTCGTGGGAGAAAGGACCCTGGAGATCACTTTGAGCAGGGTGGTTTTCCCTGCCCCATTTTTCCCAATGACTGCAAACATTTCTCCTGGATAAATTGACATGCTGACATCACGAAGTGCCCAAAAATCATGCATCCTGACTTTATTGCTCATAAATTGAATGGCAAAATCTTTAAAAGAATGAAATCGTTCCACCGGGGCGCGATATCTTACCGAAACATTTTCAAGCTGAATTACCGAAGAGTTCTGTGGCATCATTGTGTAGCTCCTGTCATGTGCGGTAAGTAAATTCGTTTGCTTTCCAGGTAAACACCAACCAGCCTATAATGAGAAAAACGATGGCAAAACCAGAACCGATTGCCAGGATTGAGAAAGATGGCAGCACCCCTTCGTATACCGGCAACCGGAAAAGTTCAACCAGGTAATACATAGGGTTGATCTGCACCACGAAAATCTTGAATTTGTCTGGGATGATTTCCACCGGATAAATAATGGGGGTCAGGTACATCCAGGCAGTCAGCCCTATGTGAAACATTTCAACCACATCCGGGAAGTACAATGCCAGGGTTGAGAACAATAAACCAATCCCCAGGGCAAATGCCGCCAAAATAAGAATGGAAACTGGCAGAAACAACATGGCAAGGTGAAAAGCATGATGGGTGACAACCATGATCAGGCACAATGGCACCAGCGAAATCACCAGGTTCACCAGCCCAGTGCCAATGGATGATACGGTAAATGCGGTTCGGGGTAGATAAATTTTGTGCAGCAGGCTTCCACCCCAGACATTTTGATTCAACGAGGCAGTCGTTGTCTGCGAGAAAAAGTTCCAGGCGATCAACCCGCTGAGAACAAATACCGGGTACCCCTCAACTGAATGAAAAATCTCCGAAAAAACGATCGTCAAAATAAGCATGGTACCCAGAGGATTGAGCATGGTCCAGACCACTCCGAGTATCGAACGTTTATAGCGAGTGATCACATCTCTGCGGATGAGCTGCCACACCAATTCACGATATTGGATAATGCCGCGCAGTTCTTCAACTGCCAACGGTTCACGGTTGGAGCTATCAAAATCCCTGGATAAACGACCAGCAATGTGAGCCTTCAAATTGCTCCTCATCAAACCAATAAAGGATCACAATAAAACAGAGGCTGCAATGTTGACCGGCTTATGGTTTATTTCTCGTTATGATCAGTAATATTACGCGCCTTAAACCATTTCACCCGCTGCAATGAAAGAAAGATCCCTTTCATCCACATGAAAATAAACTCTGGCAAGAATAGTAAAGCTCTTAAGAACATCCACCTTTCAGGAATGAGAAGAACTCCAAAGATGATCAACAAGCATTCCCAAATTGCCAGGCTGAATAAAATTATCGAAAGAACTGGTACCTTGAAGAATATAATTGCCAGGATGATCATGAGTGTCAGTTTGAGCCAGCGTGGTTTTAAGAATAATGACGCAATCACTGACCAGCCATTCAATCCCTTCCCCAATATCTTCCAAATCAACTTCCGGTAGTTCCACAACGCCAGCCATTGCCCTCTGAACCAGCGTGCTCTTTGCCTGGATGCCGCGGTTATTCCACTGGGTTTTGGATCATATACAGGTACTTCGAAAAACGATTTGACGATCATTCGCTTTTCAGCCATCAGCAAGCTGAGTGCAATGTCTTCTACCTCGGTGTCTATTCTGCCACCTGCTTCACATAGCACCCGTGGGCGAAAAACCATCCCCGTTCCCCGCAGTCTTACTGACCATCCAAGTGCAGCACGAATGCGGTCAAAAACGGTTTGCTCGACAATCTCCGAAAGGGCGATCAATTTGCTCAGAGGAGAACCTTCATAATCAATGGGGGCGAGATAACACTGCCCTACATCAACCTCCTGGATCAGGTTCTTTTCAAGCAGTTCAATGAAATCAGGATGGATCCTGCTGTCAGCATCCAAAATAACGAGATAAGCACAGTCAGCCAGTTTGTCAGGATAATTCTGAACAAACCAAGAGATGGCTGCTCCTTTTCCATGAGGATGGTCTTGCTGGCGGATAAAAACTTCTGCTCCAGCTTCCCTGGCAAGGTCAGCAGTGTCATCCGTGCAGTTATCCGCAATGACATAAAGAGCATCTCGCTTGCGCAGTGTCTTTTTCGCGGCACTTACCGTAGACTGGATCAAAATTGATTCATTTTGAGCGAAAATGATCAATGCGATACGGTGTGAAGCAGTCTGCATGAAAGCCATCCCAGAAAAATACCTCTACTGCCTGTAAGCCTGTTGATAATGCCCACATTGTGTACAGTGCAGGC
>JBDKSY010000268.1:0-1873 GCA_039680395.1 Anaerolineaceae bacterium
CCGAATGATGGTTTCGTAGGAAGCATCTACGATGAAAAGGGGCAGCTTCCTCCTTCTTCATATGGCGTTTATGCCGGGCCGATAGCTGCGCTACTGCGTGCTTATGGATTGAATGCCTGGGATCAGACAGGCATGAGTTTCGATACCATCCAGAACGAAGTGGCGAACGGCAGACCAGTGATGGTTTGGGTCATTGGCAACGTCTGGCCGGGATCAGGTTCTTCCACATATGTCACTTCCAGCGGAGCCAGTGTACTAATTGCTAACTGGGAGCATACCGTCATGATCATCGGATACAATTCCCAGTACGTGACCGTGTTGGATGGCAACTTGATCTATGAACGGGATATTTCTACTTTTCTCAGTTCCTGGAGCGTACTGGGAAACATGGGGATCGTGGTAGAGTAAATCCAGAGAATTAAAACAAAAGAGCTGCACTGATATTTGTTCTCCTATCAGATGGATGAGGAAATCCTTTATAAGGATCATCCCACCCAGAGGGAGAAAACTGCCAGTGCAGCTCTTACTGGTCAAAAAAAACGGTTATGTTCCTGATTCCCAGGAATTCAGGTATTTCAATTGCTCATCAGTCAGCTCATCAATTTTGACGTTCATTGATTCTAATTTCAGGCGGGCAATTTCACGATCAATTGGTTCTGGCACAGAGTACACCTTGTTTTCGAATTCACTGTGATGCTTCACCATGTATTCAGCACTGAGTGCCTGGTTGGCAAAGGACATATCCATCACACTGGCGGGATGACCCTCAGCAGCAGCAAGATTGATCAGGCGACCTTCACCTAACAGATAGATGTGGCGGCCATCTTTCATCACATATTCTTCCACAAATGGGCGGACGAGACGCTTGCTCACTGACATCGCCTCCAACGCTGGGATATTGATCTCAACATTAAAGTGACCAGAGTTCGAAACGATCGCTCCGTCTTTCATTAATTCAAAGTGATGCTTGTCTAATACATTCAAGTCACCGGTCAATGTGCAGAAGATATCACCAATGGTGGCTGCCTGTTCCATAGGCATCACCCGGAAACCATCCATAACAGCTTCCAATGCGGGCATTGGATCAACTTCTGTTACGATCACATTGGCACCCATACCGCGGGCACGTGATGCCAACCCTCGACCGCACCAGCCATACCCGCAAACCACAAATGTCTTTCCTGCGAGCAAAATATTGGTAGCGCGGGTGATCCCATCCAGGGTTGATTGCCCGGTGCCGTAGCGGTTATCAAAGAAGTGCTTGGTCATGGCGTCATTCACAGCGATCACTGGGAAGGCGAGCGCTTTATCAGCAGCCATGGCACGCAACCGGATCACACCAGTGGTGGTTTCTTCGGTTCCACCCAGCATGGTATCCAGCAGTTCGCGATGAGATTTATGCAGCGTGCTTACCAGATCTGCGCCATCATCCATCGTGATCTGTGGTTTGTGGGCTAAAGCAGCTTCGATGTGCTTGTAATACACGGTATTGGATTCGCCCTTAATGGCGTATATTGGAATCTCAAAATGAGAAACCAGTGACGCAGCCACATCATCCTGCGTGGATAATGGATTGGAAGCCACCAGTACGATATCAGCTCCACCCGCCTGCAGGGTGCGCATGAGATTGGCTGTCTCGGTGGTGACATGCAGACAGGCTGACATGCGTACACCAGCCAGTGGGCGTTCTTTGGCAAAGCGTTCACGGATCTGGCGCAGTACGGGCATTTCACGTTCAGCCCATTCGATGCGCAGCCTTCCGCCTTCCGCCTGGCTCATATCTTTTACATCATAATTGGACATATATTCCTCCAGTTCATATAAAGCCGGGTTCCCCCGAAACATCATCTATTTAAGAAACACATCCAGTGCG
>JBDKSY010000269.1:0-6434 GCA_039680395.1 Anaerolineaceae bacterium
TAATGGAACAACTTGCAGGAACACTGGGTAGTGAAGTAAAACCTGATGAAAAAGGTTTCTTTGATTTATTGAAGGATGTGTTTGGTGGCTGAATCAGATTGGCTTGAAATTAAAATGACTGTAGATGGCGAGCTGGCAGAAGCTGTTTCTGAAGTGTTGGCTCGTTATACCGTTAATGGTGTTGTAGTTGAAAGTGATGTGAAATATAACGATGCCGAAGATGAAGGTACCCCATACGGACCTGTACGCATTTTTGGATATATCGCTTCTGATGAAAAAGTAGAGGAAACCCGGCAAAAGATCGCTGAAGCGTTATTTTACCTGGGGCAGATCCAACCTTTGCCCGAACCGGAATATCGCTTTATTGCCAACCAGAACTGGATGGAAGCGTGGAAGGATAAATACAACCCTATCCCGATTGGGAAACGATTGCTGATCTTACCTGCCTGGATCGAAGAACCTGCTGGCGACCGGATCGTTGTCAAAATTGATCCAAGCATGGCATTTGGCACAGGCACACATCCCACCACACAGCTTTGCCTGGCGATGCTGGAAAAATACCAGCAGCCTGGTGTGAATGTCATTGATGTGGGTTGTGGTTCTGGTATCCTATCAATTGCTGCAAAGAAATTGGGCAGCCCGCATGTTCTGGCAGTCGATATTGACCTTGAATCGGTTAAAGCCACGCATGAGAATGCTGAAGCGAACAAGACCCTGGAAGGTTTGGAGATTGGCGCGGGTTCAGTCGTAGAGATCAAAGAAGGAAAATTTAGCATCCAGCAGGCTCCTCTGGTGGTGGTGAATATCCTTGCCCCGATCATCCTGCGCCTGTACGATCAGGGGTTAGCCAGTCTGGTTTCACCTGATGGGCTGCTTTTATTATCGGGTATATTGGATGAGCAGGCAGACGGAGTGATACAACGCAGCGAGCACGAGG
Organism: Anaerolineaceae bacterium; assembly: GCA_039680395.1. Taxonomy (GTDB): domain Bacteria; phylum Chloroflexota; class Anaerolineae; order Anaerolineales; family Anaerolineaceae; genus UBA4782. The sequence goes on from JBDKSY010000269.1 coordinate 938, forward strand.
GGTATCGCTTCCTTGAAAAAGCCATGATCAAAGATTGGGTTGTGCTGGTCTTTCAAAAGCATTCATAAACCTGACACCAAGTATCAAAAAACAAGCTAAATGAGAACCATCCATTTAGCTTGTTTTTTATGTCAAGAGAAAATATTACCACACCCGTTCGAGATCCGGGTTATCGTTGGAGCGCCGGCCAGTCTTTGCCATATCAATCCACTCGCCATGCACCTTCACCTTGACCACATCTGCAGTGAAATCGGTGATCGTTGGGCCATGGTAATCGAATAAGGCGGAACCGACTGCGTAAGTATCCACCGGAACATTCAACTTTTCAAAGCGATCTATTCTTTCGGGATTGAAGCCCCCTGAAACGACGATTTTCACAGAATGGCAATATTGTTCTGCAATGGATTTTTGGCTGGCTGGAATATCCCATTCCTTCCAGGCAGAATCCAGCGCCTGGCGGACATTAAAGACCAGCCGTGGGGTAACACCCATATCCAGATTGGGGTCACCCAGTGGGGTTACCGATACATCACGCAAGGATTTGGATGTATCCATGCGCACACCATAAAGTTTATATCGTTCAGCCTCTTTTATATTCCCAGCTTCATAGAATTTGATGAATTCATTGAACATAGCACGGCAGACCAGTAAGGAATCTTTCACACAATCATTGTTGAAATCTACCAGGGCAATACGAGGTATGTTCATTGGTAAAACTCTGGAAAAAGCCAGCATTGCTTCAGAGATATCACCCATAAAGGAAGCAATGGAGGCATGGGCTACTGTTCCTCCACCCGAACCATTCCACCAATCCCCTTGAGCGTCTGTAGAAATGAATGGTCCTAATTTTTCTGCATAATCCATGTTGAAGCGTTGGACAGCAATATTGTATGCATATCCATCTGCTGCCTGCACTTCATGAATATCAAAACGGGCAGGAAAGAACATGATGGGTTTTCCACGAGTTGCAATGAGAGATTGATAAACATTGGTGGCTACCCGGCTGGAACGCCCCAATATACCCAATGTAGGAGTTTCCAAAATGGAGAAATCGCGATATCTTCCGCGAACCTTAAGGACGGGTTGGATATCCATTGGGTTGTCATTGTAGGTAGTTGTGCACCCATCTTGAACAGCCCAAACTTCCAATTTGTCATGAGTATCAATGAATTTATCACCTTCAAAGTACCCTGTGCAGTGTTGCAGCATGGCAAGGGCTTTATCTATCCCAACAATGATGGTAGTTCCCTGGCGACGTGTAAACCACTGCATTTCTACTTCAATATCTCCACAATTAATTCCTTCTGGAGAAAAGTCTGCAGGCAGCCTGCTCGGATCGCCCCGGAAGGTGTACCCTTCTTTCGATAATGCTTCCAGTATGATGGCAACATTAACAAAGTACTTATCCGTATACCAACCTTTTCGCATACGTTCAATATCGAGCTTAAATGTATCGTTGTTCAAGCGTTGATGATCAAAAAGGCTCATGTTCCCTCCATAATTGAATGATTTATTCTAATCCAATTAAGATTAAATGGGATTTAGAATTTAACTCTTAAATTTGCTATTTGCTTGCAATCAAGCAAGAAGGTGGAAAAAACTCATGAACAAGGTAGCTACTTCTGGGAATATTTTTAGAATTGGTTTAATTTATGACCAGGCTTTCCAGCTATAATGTATAATCGAACTGCATGACGGAGGTTTCATGGAACTTTTTTGGTATGGTCATTCCTGCTTTAAAATTACTGAACGGGGTATGGTGACAGTTGTTTGCGATCCTTTTGATCACAAACAGATCGGCTATGACCCCCTCAAGATAAAAGCAGATATAGTGACGATCAGCAATCAGACGCCTGGACATAATTATTTACCTGGTGTGAAAGGGAGTACCTACGAAGTAACCAGCCCGGGTGAATATGAGATAGGTGGAGTTTTTATTACCGGTGTTCAAACAAACGGGCTTAATAAGAAGAGTGACGACGAACCCCGCAATACATTATTTGTAATCGAATACAACGGTATTTCTGTTGCTCATTTAGGGAGACTTGATCGAGTGCCTACCCAGGCAGAAGTCGAAGCGCTTGGAAGTGTAAATATTTGTCTGGTTCCGGTTGGAGGGGATGGGGCGTTGAATGCTGCAAAGGCAGCCGAAGTCATCAGCCTGCTTGAACCCAGTATTGTTGTACCTATGATGTATGCTATGCCGGCATCTTTGATCAAACTTGATCCATTAGGCAAGTTCATGAAGGAAATGGGGTTGAACAGTACTGAGACCAGACCTTCATTGAAGGTGACACGTGTTTCTGATCTACCTGAAGAAACGCAGGTGATTGTTCTGGACATCCAGAAATCATGAGGTAAACATGCCACCAGTAAAGCTGATAATGAGCTGGGATATCGCACCTGATCACGAGCAGGAATATTTTGAGTTTGTGATCCGCGAGTTTCTGCCAGGCATGCAGAAACTTGGATTTGAATTGAGTGATGCCTGGGCAACAGTGTATGGTGATGAACCACAGATCATGGTCGCGGCTCTTCTTCCATCGCTTGAAAATGCAAAAATCATGCTTGTTTCGCGCGAATGGACCAGCTTATATAACCGGCTGCTGGATTATGTTCAAAACTACAGCCAAAAGCTGATCTCCGCGCGTGGTGGTTTTCAATTTTAAGGATAATTCCTATGGCTGGCAATTTTGCCAGACAGATCCTCGATTGGTATCAAAATAACGCTCGTTCTCTTCCCTGGCGCGAAACCAAAGACCCTTATGCCGTCCTGGTTTCTGAGGTAATGCTACAACAAACCAGGGTAGAAACGGTCATCCCATATTACCAGCGCTGGATGGGGCGTTTTCCTACGGTACCATCTCTTGCATCTGCCACAGAGGATGAAGTACTGCGAGTCTGGGAAGGGCTTGGGTACTACAGCAGGGCGCGTAATTTGCATAAGGCAGTCCAGATGATCCTTGAACATTATGCTGGTATGATGCCAGGTTCTTCTGCAGAATTACAGAAATTACCCGGAGTAGGGGTATATACGGCTGCTGCTGTGGCATCTATTGCTTTCGGTGAGGATGTGATCACCGTGGACGCGAATGTTCGCCGGGTGGCAGCACGCCTGTTTGATCTTGAAGAGCCGTCAGGTACACCGATTCTGGAGGAAAAAGTTCAAGAAGCTATCCAATCGAACCTTCAGGCAGGGTTGGCGGGCGACTACAATCAGGCACTTATGGAATTAGGAGCTTGTGTATGCGTACCACACAAACCAGCCTGCCAGATGTGCCCAATGAATGTTTTCTGCCTTGCATATCAAAAGGGAGTTCAGGAAGAACGCCCTGTTAAAATAATTAAGAAGGAAATACCTCATTATGAGGTGACCGCTGCAGTCATCTGGCAAAAGGGACAGGTCTTGCTGGCTAAACGCCCTGCGACCGGATTGCTAGCTGGTATGTGGGAATTTCCGGGGGGAAAACTTCAACCGGGTGAAAGTCATGCACAGGGGTTGATGCGTGAGATTCAAGAAGAACTTGGCGCGATAATCGAGGTACGTGAGCAGATTGGTGTCTACCATCACGCGTATACTCATTATAAAGTTACCCTGTATGCATTCCACTGCAGGTTGAATGGCAGACAGCCCGAAGCTCTCGAAGCCCAGGAGATCCGCTGGGTGGAACTGGAAATGCTGGATCAATATCCCATGGGAAAGATTGACCGGTTGATTTCCAGGGATATCCTGAAGATGAATGATCAGGCAGGATAACAGATTTCATCCGGTTTGATGCAAGTGAGGTGGCTGGATGCCTTGCCAGGCTCAAGATTACGAAAAAGAACGGTTAGAAATGGTTTCGCAGCAGATAGAGGCACGTGGACTGCGTGATCCAGGCGTGCTTGAAGCCATGCGCTGTGTTCCACGACATTGCTTTGTGCCGGAAAACCTGCATGCAGTGGCTTATGAAGACCGCCCTCTACCCATTGGTCAACACCAGACAATTTCTCAACCATACATGGTGGCATTGATGTCTGCCATGATGTTGCCAGACTCTGAAGCTTCGGTTTTAGAAATAGGTACTGGATCAGGGTACCAGGCAGCCGTACTGGCACATCTCTTTAAGCAGGTGTATACCATCGAGCTGCGCGAAGAGCTCGCCTTGCAGGCGATCAAGACCTTTGCAGAATGCGGTTTTTCAAATATTGAGACGAGAATAGGAGATGGATCTGCGGGCTGGCAGGAACATGCTCCCTATCATGCAATTGTGGTCACGGCGGCGTCTCCAAGACCACCCAGACCACTTTTGGATCAACTAAAAGAAAATGGCAGGTTGATCATTCCAGTAGGTGGATGGGACGGACAAACTTTGCAGATATGGACCGCAGAAGAAGAAGATTATGTGTGCACCTATTCGATCCCAGTGGCGTTTGTTCCCTTGCGGGGGCAATACGGATGGTCAGAAACAGATTGGCAGTGGTATGATAAATAGAGAATCGGAGGAAAAGAACCTTCAGGAGGAGCGTATGGGTATTTTAATTTTGGATGATAGCCTGAATGTCCAAATTTTCTATGAAGAATCCGATGCCGAATTTGATGATAATGTTTGCATTTGTATTAAAGAGGATTGCCTGGATGAGGAACGCATCTTTCGTGCTGAACAAACCCAGATATACTTAACGGTTCATGAAGCCAAAGCTTTTACTCAAGCATTAATTGATGCAATCGAAGCAAGTGAAAAGCATAATATAAAAACAGAAGAATGAATTAGAATACCATTCTCTCATAGTGCATTGTAGTGTGAAAAGAAGGAGAAGAATATGGCTATTAAACTTACAGCAAATGACCGCCAGATGATCAAATGGCTTGAAAAAACACCAATTCCCGAAGAAGTTAAAAATGGTTTAATAGATACCATCAGTCAAACTGGTTTAACAGATGATGTGGTCGCTTCAATACACAAGATTGTGGCAGCACTGGAGGGTAGCGACCACACTCGATATCTTGCAGAGCTCACACAACATGTAAATCAGTGGAGAATGTCTGAGCAAGCGCGACATTTTCGACGCAGATAGATTTAGCAACACCCTGAAGTATCATTCCCTTCAGGGTGTACTTTTCTTCAATTTATTGCCCAATTTGCCAGGAAATACCTTCCAGGAGGGTATCCAGTGGGATACCGGCTGCCTGAACCAGTACTGATGGCTCCATATTCAGGGGTAGGATCATCATTCTTGAATTATTCAGGGAAGACAACAGAAACACATAGTGTGAATCTGGAGAAGGTACCAACCGGTTACCTCCAGCATTAGTTGCCAGTGATCGCAGTTCCGTTCCATCCGGATGGACCGCATAAATTGTGGCAATCATACTTTCTGGAGAGGTTGACGCAGTTACTTCAAAAACGATCCAATTGCTGTCTGGCGTCCATAGTATGTTAGTTATTCCGCTTTTTTGGAATGAAACAAGGGATTTCGAATGACTGAACTGGTTGTCAAGAACAGCCAGAGAAAC
>JBDKSY010000270.1:0-4034 GCA_039680395.1 Anaerolineaceae bacterium
ACTTTTCGTGTTCCCACAATGGCAACAGATTGATCATTATCTTGCTGAATTTCCCCTTTTACATAGAGAACAGGTGGGGGTTGATCTATCTCTTTCAATAGAGAAGGATATGATCCATCTTCCCAGGTTAAAACTTGTATATTCTGTTGGGCGATCCATTGGATCATCTTATCTGGGTCTTTTGTCTCTCGAACCTCGATGAGTCTGCCAACCATTTTCTCACTTAGGCCGGCTTGCATCAGAGCTTTAGGTGAAGCCTGCCAGGCAGTTTCAAGGTCACCAAAATAGTTTAAAAGTGCTCGAAATCTGACTGCACCGATGCCTTTTACCAGGCTGAATGCTACCCAGAATTTCCTTTGCTCCATGTCTCAGGTTTATTCCCATTCTTGAGGTTGGATAATAATTTTCCGTGCTTCAATGTCAATTTTCTTAACTACATCAGGTATTGCGGGAAATAATAATTCATTTCCACCGGCGGAAGTGACCACATATACGGGTGCTGATCCAGTCTGGATGATCTCAGTCAATATCCCCAGAAATTCACCGTGCTGATCCACTGCTTCGAGTCCGATCAATTGATAAAAATAATGCTCGCCTTTTGGTAGAGATGGCAATTGTGATACGGGAATATATACTAGCTGATTTCGATAACTGGCTAGATCCTCAGGTGTGTCAATGCCATCGAATTTAACAAGAAGCATCGAATCGTGCGGCCTGACACTGGCAATTGTCATCGGTTGATGGCTTTGTCCAATGAATATTATTTTTCCTGGTTTGAAATGACTTAGCTTTTCGGAAAAAACTTCGAGGATTATCTCCCCATTGACCCCATGTGAACGCCGCAGCCGGCCTACTTCTAAATATACAGGCTCGCCCGGTTTGAGCGAGCCTGTTTTGTCGTGACCTTGCGAATTATCAGGCAGGATATTCATCCCTGAGCTCATCGGGCCTCAACAACATCCAGTGTTACCTGTTTATTGTCACGTGCAGCAGCCACACGCAATAAAACCCGCATGGCATTTGCAACTCTACCTGCTTTTCCGATAATTCTCCCCATATCTTCTTTTGCCACATACAATTCGAGACTTACTTTACTACCCATTGCCTTTCCCTGCTTGACACTGACTCGAGCAGGATCATCCACCAAAGCTGTGGCAATATATTCAATGAGTTCCTTCATATTGCACCATCCTTTCCACCAGGAAAAAAAGCACACAAATTCCCTGATGTGCTTTTATTATGGATGAAGAAATTAATCACGCCGGGTGCGATTATCAACCTTGCGGGCTTCGAATGCTTTGCGGCTTTCTTCCATCAGGGTTTCGAGATTTTCGCCAGCTTTGAAACGAGCATAGCGATCGGTCAAACCGACGATCTTGAATAATTTTGCCACTGATTCACTGGGTTGTGCACCATTGCTCATCCAATGGTAGACTCTATCCTCATGTACTTCCAGTGTAAAAGGTTCAGTGCGGGGATTATAAGAGCCTAAAATCTCCAGAAAACGACCATCACGTGGAGCTTCTTTATCAGCTACCATGATCCGGTATGTTGGTTGATTTTTCAAACCTGTTCTTCGTAAACGAATACGAACCATCGAACTATCTCCTCATAACAATATGATTGTTTTTATATTTTTTAGCTTCTTTTACAGTCAGTTGAGAGAGCGCGAAGGGAGCGCATCTGTCTGCTTGAGAAAGCTCATCCAAACAGGCGGGATAAACCTTTTCCACCTGAAGATTGTAATGTTTTCATCAACCGTTGCGTATCACGGAATTGTTTCATCAAACGGTTGACATCTTGTACTTCTAATCCGCAACCGCGTGCAATGCGTCTTCTGCGGTTGGCATTAAGTATATCCGGATTTCGCCTTTCTTGCATAGTCATAGAATTAATGATTGCTTCAGTTTTCTTTAACTGGTTTTCTGCATCCTTTGGATCAACCATTTTGGCTGCCTGCCCGATACTACCTGGCAGCATATCCAATATCTGCGAAAGAGGACCCATTTTCTTGACCTGTTTTAACTGGTTGGCAAAATCCTCCAATGTGAATTTGCCGTTCATCATCTTTCCAGCTTGCTGTTTGGATTCCTCTTCATCGAATGCAGCTTCAGCTTTTTCGATCAATCCCAATACATCGCCCATACCTAAAATACGAGAAGCCAGGCGAGAAGGTTCGTAGACCTCAATTGCGTCAATACCTTCACCAATGCCCAGGAATTTGATTGGCACACCGGTAACATGTCGAACAGAAATGGCAGCGCCACCACGCGCATCGCCATCCATCTTTGTAAAGATCAATCCACTGATGGAGACAGCTTGCTTGAAACCTTCCGCAACCTGCAAAGCGGTTTGCCCGATCATGGCATCTACCACCAATAAGGTTTCTGCAATGGGTGCCTTTTTAGCAATGGCAGATAACTCATCCATTAACTCCTGATCGAGCTGCGAACGCCCAGCTGTATCAGCAATGACGATCGTGTAACCACCCTTTTGTCCTTGCTCAAACGCTCGCTTTACCAGGTCTGGTGGCTTTACGCTTGGTTCATAAACTACAGGCACGCCAATTCGTTCGCCTAATGTCTGCAATTGCTTGACCGCAGCAGGTCGGTAAGGATCGGCTGCCACCAACAACACACGTTCTCCCTGAGAGCGAAGCAGTCGCGCCAGTTTCGCAGCAGCAGTTGTCTTGCCAGAGCCCTGCAAACCAACCAGAACGATCAATCTTGGCTTCTCCCCTGCCAGGTTCAACCTGCCAGGTTCGCCCAGGGTGGTGATCAACTCTTCATGAACTATTTTTATGACTTGTTGTGCTGGATTTAGAGCTTTGGAAACTTCCTGCCCCACTGCACGTTCACGTACTCTATTCAGGAAATCTTTCACTACACTGTAATGCACATCTGCTTCCAAAAGCGCAAGGCGTACCTCGCGTAAAGAAGCATCAACATCAGCGTCGGTCAGTTTCCCTCGGCGGCGCAGGTTTTGAAAGATGGTATTCAATCGTCCAGAAAGATTTTCAAACATATTTTTCTATATTTATTAAACCAAAATATCGCTGCTATCCTGTTGATCTGATAGCAGTTCATTTTAGCCGACATGGTTCTTAAGGTCAAGAATTAAACCTAACCATTATGTAATGAAGAAGAAGCGTTTATTGGTAACTATTGTTTCCCTATTGGGTTTTAGGCAATATAAGGAGTATTAATTATGAATAAAGTTGCAATTATCACTGATAGTACTGCATATATCCCAGAAGCCATGTTGCATGACCTTCCGGTTTATATTGTGCCTTTGCAGGTAATATTTGGTGATCAAATCTATGAAGACGGAATCATTATCCAACCGAATGAATTCTATACTCGTTTACAGACGAGCAAAATCAACCCTTCTACATCTCAAGCCACTCCAGCGTTTTTTAAACAAATGTACCTTCATTTGTTGGATGAAGGATATGATATTCTGAATATTGTCATTTCATCCAAACTTTCCGGAACACTTGATTCAGCCCAACAGGCAGTGAGAGAATTTCCTGGGGCTCCAATTGAAATCGTAGACTCGCTTTCCGCCAGCATGGCACTTGGCTTTCAAGTTTTGACCGTTGCAAAAGCGGCTGCAAAAGGTGCCAGCTTGAATGAATGTAAAGCTTTGGCTGAAATTGTCAAAGAAAGAACCGGTGCCTTATTCACGGTCAGTACACTGGAATACCTGTATCGGGGTGGAAGAATTGGAGGAGCATCTGCATTTCTTGGAACTGCACTGGATTTAAAACCAGTACTTGAGTTAAGAGAAGGAAAGATAGAACCCATAGATCGAGTTCGCACTCTTTCAAAAGCCATAAATAAACTGGTAGACCTGCTTGTTGAACGCACTGATGGCCATAAAAACATTCAGGTTGCCTGTGTTCATGCAAAAGCTCAAAAGGATGCAGCTCTCCTTTTGGAAAAAGTCAAAATGCGCTTCCCTAATGGGAGTATCACCACAGAAGTGTTGTCAGAAGTCAGTCCTGTCATTGGCACCCACACGGGTCCTGGTAC
>JBDKSY010000271.1:0-11046 GCA_039680395.1 Anaerolineaceae bacterium
TGGATGAAATATCTTCTGAAATTAATGGAAATGGTATAATGGGTTTATTCGGGGCGTGGCTCAGCCCGGCTAGAGCACTCGGTTCGGGACCGAGAGGTCGGCGGTTCAAATCCGCCCGCCCCGACAAGGTTAAAACAATTATTGTGTCAGTATAATATTGTTACTTGCCTTAAATTAATTGGTATTTCCTTATGGGTGGAAATTAGTTCATCTAGCCAATTTATTATTATACAAATTTAATTTTTGTTCTGTTGATTCCAATTTGCAATTAACTATTAAATTTTCATAAATATACAATGATATTCTCAAGAGGGAAAATGTTTACAGAAAAGGTTGAAGATGCCTATAAGTATCTTTCATCATCAATAGCTATTGATGGCCCCTTATCTACTCAAACTCATACAAATTATTTGGTTCATGGAATTGCTGATAACAAAACCCAAATTATTAATTTATGCTGGTGTATTCTGGGTTTTTTTGACACTATGGAAGAAATTGATATGCGAATTGAGTCTACATTAGGTCCAGATGCCGTTGCAAGAGATAGTTTATATAGGATTCTTTGTAAAAGATTATGGGTAAACAGAAGTTTAAGTGAGAATCAAAAAATAAATAACAGAAATCCTCTTCTACAAGAAATCATTGGACATGTACTTGTTCATATAAATAGACGGAAATTAATTTTACCTCTTTGGTTAGGTGAGACAAAGGGTTGTAGAAATCCTCATTTTAATGCAAATGATACTGGGATTGACCTGATTGCAATCGGATTATTCACTAAAGAATTCCTCCCAATAATTGGTGAAATTAAAGCATATGAAAAAGAACCGTTGAATGCATTCAATATTGCGTGTGAAAAATTTTCCGAAGTGCAAGATGGCGATTATGATGATGAAATCAGAAGGGATTTGAAAAATTTAAGTAGGAATGGTGGAATATCCATAGATGATTTGGCAAATTCAATCTGGATGAACAAAAGTAATTTTGGTGCAATTATTGGATATGATGTTAATTTTCAATTTGATGTAGCTACCCCTTGTGATAGAAAGAATGTTCGGTTACAGTGCCCTGAAAAGCTATATTTGATTTCAACAGCTTTTGAAAAAATGCAAACCCTTTTTGACTACATATCTGAAACTCTTGTATTATTAGCAACTTCATTAGGAGAAAAATAATGCTAGACTTTTTTTCTCGTGAATTAATGTTACAGGCTAGAACACCTTCGATGGTTACACCAGATGAAGCGTCTCTATTAATGGGAAATACATATATTGCTTACATTGCAAAGAAGTTCTTTAACTTTCCTATTGATATTGATACGACTTTGGAGGCATACGATTTGGCTAGACTATCTCTTGCCACCTCTATCAAACAAGAAGATGAAAATGATATCCCCTCGTCATTGTTTATCGCAGAGTCATCGGATATTCCAAGACAAATCATTGAACCCCCAAAAAATATCTTACAAGATTATCATCAGAATATTCAAAAAATTGATAGGGCGTATTTTTTTCATTTGGCTGATTATGATGCAAATGCAAATTTACTTGCTAAACATGTATGTGATTTCTTGAATTCTCTAAAAAACAGTGAATTGAATGAAATTACAATGGCCGAAATTAGTTATTACAAATGTTTAGCATATTACCTACAAGGTAAAATGGGAAAATGTAAGGAGGAAGCAGAAACTCGAATTGATGAAACATGCACAAAAGATAAGGTTTTTATTTTCATTCGTGACTACTTATCCACTCTATCTCAATATTTCGGTGGCAAATCAACTCCAACTGATGATTTTCAAACGATAATATTACATCTTTCTCATGTGCTAAAAAATTCAATTGGATATTCAAAATTAGATAACGAAGTTGATAGGATAATAAATTTGACAAGAGTTTCAAAACGAAAAGCCCTATATCCCATGCTAGTCGATATTTTTCAGAATCAAGGTGATTATCTTAGAAGTAGAATCGCAAGTACTAATAATGAAGGATATCCCTTTGCTTGGCCACCTGTAAGAGAATTTTGCGATAAATACTTTTCTCAGAATTCAAGACATGCTGTAATTTCAATACCGACTGGGGGTGGAAAAAGCTTCCTGGCGGAGTTAGCTGTTGTAAAGGCAATTCAAGACGGATGGATATTGTATCTTGCCCCAACAAATGCATTATGTTTTCAAATAAGAAAAGACCTTGCTGAAAGTCTAACAAATGTCGACAGAAGGAATATTCAGGTTTTTGCCGGAGGATTTGAATACATTACGGAACTTGAATATTTTGAAGCAGAACAAAATGGGGTCTATGTAATGACTCCGGAAAAAGCATCGCTCCTACAAAAATTATATCCAGACCGTTTTACTACATGTTCACTTGTCGTCTTAGATGAATGTCATTTATTGGGTGAGAAAGAAAGAGGAGCGGTTGCCGAAGCTGTTATTACCGGGTGTTTAGTTCAAAATCCTGAAATTAGGGTTATCTTGATGTCTGCGCTTGTTGAAAATATTGATATATTTGTTAACTGGCTTGAATCAAAAACAACTGGAAAGGCAGCAAAAATAACAACTCAATGGCGTCCAACTCGTTCTGGAAGAATAACTGTTGCCCAAGATTTTGAAACTCTTCAAAAAATCGAGAAAGGATATCAAGTTGGGGTGCGTGCTTTTGCTGACCTAGTTACTCCTTGGCAGCATGATGATAATCTATATTCGTGGCCTACAAGTATTTTATTAACTTCAAAGAACCGAAAATTTCCTTGGGTAAATGAAGTTTCAGCCCAATTAGCAAAAATATTTGGAAATAACGGGCTTAGAACATTAATAATTGTTATTCGAAACAAATATCATCCATTCACAATTGCACGTCAAATCAAATTTGAAAAGGATCATGTGTTAAAAGAAAAGCAAATTGAGTTTGATTGGTTTGAGATTGCTAATTATGAATTAGGAATCCAATCAATCGTACAGAAATTGATAAATGAAAACCGTGTATCAGTGCACACAGCTCTATTATTAGAGTGCGAACGACGTGCGTCAGAGTCAGCATTTCAATCCGGTCGAGCAAAGATTATTTGTGCCACAAGTACATTATCACAAGGATTGAATTTGGAAGCAGATACTGTAATTGTTGCTGGAACTAGTTATTACGAAAATGATGAAGAAAATGATGATAATAATAACTCTGAACGATCATTAATGAATGTTTTAAATGGATGTGGAAGAGCAGCAAGAGCAAAGATTGCATGTCGAGGTTTTAGCGTGATCATTCCAGATTTTGGAAACACAATAAGGAACGAAATATCAAAAGAAAGAATAATGTCTCAAATACCTGTTCTCGGAAGAAATGAGAATTCTTTTGAAATTCACAGTCAGATTGGTGATGATTTACGCCAATTACTAAATACTCCACCTGAATTTCCGCTATCAGATATTGAAGAAAAATTACTGAAACAATTACCATTTAATTCGGATTTACGGACAGAAAGCCTTAAAAAATTATTAGCTTCAGAACAGTTCAGTGATGGTGAAATCATTAATTTTATTCAAAGATTGGATTTGGCTCAAAGACTTGCAATTGAAAATGGATATCAGGAGTGGATACTTAAAGCTGCTAATTTAGGTAGTTCAAATTTATTAATTGCTGAAAATATTTTTAAGAGGATAATTTCAGTATCTCATTTGGATGGATTTCTACCCCCTGAGGATTCATATCTTGGTTGGGGATTATTTCTCATTAATTTATTAGAAATTCAACCAATAAAATTTGTTTGGGAATTAATGAAGAATCATATTATCGTATGGCGATGGTATTGGGGGAAGAATGCTGATCCCAATTATGTTGATCTAGTAGAAACTGGGCAACTAGACCTTGAAAACCCTTCAGCTGAATTCTCCCGCTCACTGAAAGAAATTTGGAACAATATAGAACAGGTATATACTGGCTGGATAAATGGCCTACCATTTGTCGAATTAGGGCAAACACTAATTCGCAAGGAAGTAGATAAGAGAATTCAAATTGAACGTTCTAGTTCTGGGTATCTAATACCCCGGAGTATGAATTGGCAGTTTAAAGTTGCAGATTGTTTATCTATGTTTGCTGGTTTATTATCTGCAATACGTGATGAATGGGTAAAAAATGAACCAGAAACAATTCCAGATTGGTTTAGAAATTCGACTGTATTGCAATCTCTTCCAATGGGAATTCGGTTTGGTGTAAAAAATCCGATCGCTTTAGTATGGTATAGAAATGTTATTCGAGAAAGAAGGTCTGCTAACTTACTAAGTAGTTTATCTCCAATTGAAATTCATAATCCATATAGCCAAACTGAAATTCGGCAATATCTTAATTCTTCAAAAGAATTTTTTATTCAAGATGAGACACTTGATGAAAAGTTTCCAATATTAAGGATTCTTCGAAGACAATTGTGAAAGAAATTAGGAGTCGGGTAAAAATTATTTAATTAACTTTTACTATCAATTGATTAATCGCTTCAAGGGCTTCCACTCAAAATAGTGATAACCAGTGATATTTATTTCTGATAAGGTGATTAACTGATTTCGAGGAAATCTCCTTTTAAGCATAAATAGCAAAAATTTCTATTCGTTGATCACCCTCATCTTCCCTGTCAAACTGGTATCATACCCCACCAGTTTGTTGATCCTGTTCTTTGCAGTGGGAGATTGGATGTAATTGATGAAGACCTGCAATCCTTCGTTGGTTTCGTAATCATTCTTCATCACCAGATCATATTGTTCTAGCGCAATAAACTGAAAATCGAGGTGGAATGTCTGGGCGGCTGCTTCGAGCCCAAATGCCACATCTGCTTTGGATTCAGCGACGAGCTGTGCTGCTTCCGAATGTGTCCATACGACGTTCGAGTACCCACGGATTGCTGCCTGTTCTATATGCTGCGATTCAAGCATACTATCCAGCAGCACTCTCGTCCCTGAACCAGATTGGCGGTTGACGAATGTGATATCTTCATGTGTCAGATCAGAAATTTCTTTAATCCCTTTCGGATTTCCTGCAGCCGTGATCCAACCAATACGTCTTTGAGCCAGAGTAATGGCAACCGCACCCTGGGGGAGTATGCGGCGGATAAATGGATCATTATATGTTTTTGTCTGTACATCAAATAGATGGCACCCTGCAATGTCTGCTCTATTTTCAGATAAAGCGATCAAACCACCAAGGCTGCCGGTGAAAGTCATTTTAAGCGGAAATGAGGGATGCATTTCATCAAAATTCACAACAAGCCAGATAAGTGCGGGGTCGTGGCTGCCGTTGAAATGGATGCTTTTTTCTTTTTTATGAGGTTCTTTACTCTCTGTAGAAGCCTGTTTCCAATGATCAAGCGCCACATGTATTGCTGATTCGATTTCATCCATATTGTATCCGAGGGTAAACGATTCGAGTAAGAAGGATTCTGCATTGTGTACCAGGTTCACCGAGCGTAATGTCTGTGATTGCGAAGGTGGTAACTGTGCTACCACGCTTGTTCCCTGTCCATGCCGGCTTACTACCAGACCTTCCTCGGCTAGCTGTTTATATGCACGCTGCACGGTACCTGGCGTACAACTCCACTGTTGAGAAAGATCACGAATTGCTGGAAGGCGGTCGCCTGATTGCATTTCACCACGGAAGATAAGCTGCCTGAAATGTTCTGCTATTTGTTGAAATAACTCACGTTGTGCCATATTCCTCTTCCTGTTCTTTTGAGGTGTACTTCGCCAGATATTCTCTCTGATATGCGATCGAGCCAGCCATTATGATGAATTGAATGATGGTATTAAAGATGGTTGAAAATTGATCAAAGTAAAATAACAACAAATTGTATGCTGTCAAACTGAGCAACAAAGCCCAAAATCCCATGGTGATTGCCACACGGTCTTTTCTAAAGAAGAGCAAGGTGGCAGCAATGATCATCATTAATCCTAGAGCTGCACTGATACCAATTCTTAATTGAAACCAAAATAGCGTGGTTGTGCCGCGGATCAATTGTGCTTCAACGAATTCTCGTATCATGAATTGAAGCGCTGCTGTATCCTGCCGGTTCCATAAGATCTGTATGGGGTAAATGATAGACCAGATACCCCAGCCCAGCCATGCCACTGTCAGCATGATGCGTAAGCGGCGACGTGGCAACCAGACATGCAGTTTGTTTTTCTTGAATAACTGCCACTTCTCAAGAAGGGAGTGTTTATGGGGAGGATGAACGATTTCATCCTCCCTCAAAAATATTAGAAGATGAGCAGCCAATTTTGATAGCTCTTGTTGGTCTTGCTGTTCAGAAATTTGATGTAGTTTCTCTTCAATTGCGGTTGCTTCTTCTGCAGAAAAGTCATGATCAAGGTACTCATCCAATTCTTCCAAAGCCTGATACATAAGTGCCCGTGCATCAGGCTTTCGAGAGCGACGAACGATGATGTAGACGAGCAAAGTGAGCAGGAAGAAGACATAAATGATAGGCGCAGCAATAGGATAAAAATAATTGTTTTCCTGGGTGATGAACTTGCCTACCTCATCAATAAACAATCCAACACCGATTCCACTGAGTACTGCTGCAACATTGTGAATCCAGCGATTGCTGAAGAGAAGCAAAATAATTAATGCCAGGAACATGATCAAACCGCCCCAAAGTACGTGGGCAATGTGGATCTCTCCACCACCCAACTGGGGGTAACCGGTTACATATAAAAAGGCGCGTGTTATTGTGATGCTGGCAGCGAAGCTGAGAAGCGTTAAAAGGAGGTTATTATCAGCATCAGTTCGAAAAACAAGCGTGCGTACCTGGGCTTTATTCTTCATTCCTGAACAGTTTATAATTTTGGCAGCACGATGGATTGCTGTTTCTGGTATTTTCCTTTCTTATCTGCATACGAAACATCACACTCTTCATCTGCGATGAAGAAAAGAACCTGAGCCAGGCCTTCATTAGAGTATATCTTTGCAGGCAGTGGAGTGGTATTCGAGATTTCCAAAGTAACATACCCTTCCCATTCCGGCTCGAAGGGAGTTACGTTGACAATGATGCCACAGCGGGCATAGGTACTTTTTCCCAAACAAATGGTCAATACATTGCGCGGAATGCGGAAATATTCAATCGAGCGCGCTAATGCAAATGAATTGGGGGGAATGACACAAACTTCGCCTTTGAAGTCCACCATCGAACGGGTATCAAATTTCTTGGGGTCCACGATCGTGGTATTAACGTTGGTAAAGATTTTGAACTCATCTGCTACCCGAATATCATACCCATAAGAGGAGACACCATACGAGATCACCCCATCCCGTTTTTGTGAATCTACAAAAGGTTCAATCATTTTTTGTTCTAAAGCCATTTTTCGAATCCAATGATCAGGTTGTAATCCCATTTTTCCTCGCTAATTTATAGTAATGTATGCCAGGGTTAAATTCCCTGGCTCAATTGTAACTGCTGCTCGATAATATATGCCATTCTTTTCGAAAACAATTTCGTAATCGCCGGGTGTGATATTTCCAAGAACGATGATCTCATCCCAGGGTTGTGTATGAGGGATTTTTTTATCATACATTTCACCATAGATTGGAAGGGTAGTATCCGCTTCCGAAGATGTAGATCGGAGGGTCACCTGGAGCGATTTTAAAGAAATATTTTTAGGGTTGTCGACATGAACAGCCAGGATGCCCATTTGCCCAGAATCAGAAGTAGTGACAGGAGCCAGCCATAATTCAGGGTTGCTTGTGGATGTGTATTCCATATCTCTTAAACGAACTTCGAAGTGAAGATGACTACCTATCGCTGCACCACTTGCACCAACCAGCCCGATCTGCTGCCCGGCTGTAACCTTTTGCCCAACCTCTACATCAATCCTGGATAAATGAGCATACAGGGTATACATCGGAAAACCCAATTCTGAAAACTCATGCTTCAGGATGACCAGATTTCCATAGAATTGAATATAGGGATGATATCTGGTTTCATCGTCATTTCCAGCAACGATCACTTCACCATTGGCAGCAGCCAATACTGGAGTACTACTAGCATTCACCAGTTCGATACCCAGATGCGCTTCGCGTTCACCCATCTGTGTAGAACCATAACGGTAGGCAACATCCGCGATCTGATTCTTATCCGCCGGTATGGGTGAAAATAACAGGCTGGGAGCCGGATAAACACAATAACCCGGTTCACAGCTTAAGGGTGTGAAATATCCGGGTTGTTGTGGGGTTATTGTATTGATGATTTCCAGTGTAGGTGTGATGGCCACCGGAGTTGCGGTTTTATATCCTTCAGATAATGTGGCCGTTTGAACAGGCTCCTTCTCTGCTGATGAAGGAGCAACGCATGCACGACCCATGCTGATGAAGAATAAAACTGCGATCCCTGATAATTGCCATCTCATCAGAAAGGAGAAATTCCTCCTCGTTGAGATAAGGCAGCTCGTACATCCTTTTCAATCTGATGAGCTTCTTTTTCAATTGCGTCAAGCTGGGCAACAATATCTTTTGCTTCGGCTTCTTCTTGATATGAAGAAATATTGATCTTCACATTCATCCCAGCACCTGAAAGAGCTGCAAGACTGAGCATGGCGGCACTCCCACCATCAGAGATTGCATTCGTATTTCCCATTTCAATGGCTTTTTGTGCCAATCGTAGAACTTCAAGGCTTAGTTTTGCTGTTTTCAGCGGGATCTGTGCTGCGTGAAGGGTGGCTTGTTTTTGAGCGGCAGCGCGAGTATTCAATTCTTCCTGGTTATTCTTTGGCAGCCGGTTGGCAGCAAGGATGCCTTCAAATGCCTTTGCATCTTCATCAACAGCAAGAGTAAGCTCGCTTTTGAGAATTTCAGACTGTTCGACCAGTTTCCACATATCCTGTTCAACAGCAGCATACTTCTTTTTCCCTATGGTAAGGCGACCTACCATGGCAACCAGAGCGGCAGCAAGCGCACCAGTATGTGCTGATGCTGAGCCACCCCCCGGAGTAGGTGTTCCCGCTGCGATCTGCTCAACAAAAGACCACTCCTGGGGTGCGCTGGCAGATGGAGCAAGCGAAGATGTCATAACTTCATACAGTTTCCGTTCGAGGATCTGTTCTCTATCAAATTGATCCAGTTGTAGATACCAGACTGCAGCATCAACCAACGCCTCTTCAGGGGTTAAACCCACCAGTTCAGATGATAATATGCCAACGCCATACCGTTTTGCTTCGTTTCGAATTGTCTCAACTACCGTGGCTAAAGAGGAAAGATGAAAATTGGTAAAGTTCATGGAAACTTGAGCTTTCCCATTTACCAATACACCCATAGCCTTTACAAATCGAAAACCACCAGAAGAATTACGTACTGTTTTCGCGATATGCTGTGCAATTGAAACATCATCCGTAGTGAGATAGATATTAAATGCGAGCAAAGGTTGGCGTGCTCCAATAACGGTTGCTCCTGCACCCGTCAGCTTCGGTGGTCCAAAATCTGGATACCTGGCAGGATTTGTTGAAATTTCAGTCTTTAATACTTCGTATTGACCAAAACGAATATTTTCCAGGTTTTGACGTTCTGGGATTGTTGCAGCTTCTTCATATAAATAAACAGGAATACCCAGTTCACTGCCTACGCGTTTTCCCAGCCTGCGCGCCATTTCGATACATTCAACCATGGTGACATCAGTGATCGGTACAAAAGGAACAACATCAGTCGCACCAATGCGAGGGTGTTCGCCATGATGATTTTCAAGGTCTATCAACTCGGCTGCTTTGGCAATAGCCTTAAAAGCAGCTTCTTCGACGGGTTCTGGTTCACCAATGTAAGTTACCACGGTGCGATTATGATCGAGGTCAGAATGCCGATCTAAAATATGCACCCCCGGCACACTTTGAATCGTATTGATGATTTGTTCCACTACTTCAGGGCGTCGTGCTTCAGAAAAATTTGGAATACACTCAATTAAACGATTTGCCATGGAAATCCTCGAAAACTGTGATGGTTAATTATAACTCAGTGAAAAAGTGATGAAAGTTGAATGCGCTTTTTGAATACGGTAGAATAAAAGAGCGGAGGAATTTATGTGCGGACAATTTTCCCTGGACCTGGATGCTTTCACGATACAAGATGAATTTGACCTGAGCGAGATGCCCGCAGAATGGGAAATAAGGCCGAATATTTTCCCCTCTCAAATGGTGGCTGTCATTAAAGCCCCAGAGATAAAGCAGATCTCCATGATGAGATGGGGATTTGTACCAAACTGGGCAAAAGACGAAATGATCGGGAGAAAAATGTTCAATGCTCGTTCAGAAACCTTATTAGAAAAACCTTCTTTTCGAAAACCGTTCAGATATCAGCGATGTTTGATCCTGGCGAATGGATTTTATGAGTGGAAAAGAGCAGAAGGTTCCAAAAGCCGGGCTATTCCCTACCGGTTCGAGATGCTCTCTGAAAAACCATTTGCCTTTGCAGGGTTATGGGATGTGTGGAGTAGAAAAGAAACCCCATTGCAAACCTGTACTATTATCACCTGCACTCCAAATGAGTTGGTGAAGAATTTTCATGATAGAATGCCAGTTATTCTACCCAAAGAAAGCTATCAAGATTGGCTTTCGGGGCATGATCTGCAAAACCTTCAGCATATGTTGTCTCCTTTTACTTCTGACCTGATGAGAGTAAGGGAAGTTGATCAGTCGGATACACCCCTTCCACTAATTCCATCCACTGATTAACTGGAACGATATACCTGTTCTGCTTCTTGTATTTGCAAAAAGAGTCATGAATCGATTCAAAATTGCCTTTGGATCAGGTAACCGCCTATGTCCTTGCAATGAGCTTAACCCTGTTTGGCGAGAGAAGGTCATGAAATATCTCATTCATAAGGTCGTAGTGAGGAAAAACAAAAATATTATTGGAAGATCATTGCCTCAAATAGGAATGTTACCGGTAATAAAGGTTCAATCTCCCTATGGTATAATTTTTTGGAGCTTTTTTGAGTAAAAATATTATGATACTATTTGACATCAATCAAATCCCAGGAGCGTAACTTGGCGTTCAATCCATTCAACTGGTTATGGGGTTTATTCTCGCT
>JBDKSY010000272.1:0-7856 GCA_039680395.1 Anaerolineaceae bacterium
ACCAGGAAAGCGAAATATGGTAAATCCTGCATTTTTGATCAGCTCAACATCCG
Source organism: Anaerolineaceae bacterium (assembly GCA_039680395.1). Lineage (GTDB taxonomy): Bacteria > Chloroflexota > Anaerolineae > Anaerolineales > Anaerolineaceae > UBA4782. The sequence continues at coordinate 54 of JBDKSY010000272.1, forward strand.
CCTTGGTGATACTTTGCCAGGGACCAACATTGGAACCATAGACCAATGGACTGATGTTACCCAGGTTTTGAGCCATGTCCACCACGATCAGGCCTGGCTCTGCGGTAGGGCCAGGGGTAATGGTGGGTAGAGGGGTAGTAGTCGGCAGTTGTGTAGAAGTTAATGTCGGCATCATGGGTGTCACTGTATCAATTTCGGTTGGAAAGGAGGTCTGGTTTATGGGTTGCCCAGTTACACAGCCTGATAGGAAGATAACTGGACAAAAAAGGAGCAATGCAGCAGCTTCATTCGCCCAGGTTGCTAGTGATGCTCTTTGCATTATGACTTCACAGCACCTGCGGTTAATCCGCTTATGAACTGTTTTTGCAGGGCAAAGAACATGATCGTGATCGGGATAGTGACCACCACGGCTGCTGCAGCCATATAGTCATAACGCAGTTGTGTTCCTGCCGCACCTTGAATAAAAGCACGAACGCCTACGGGAACAGTTTTGACACCCAACGTGTAACCAAAAAACAATTCATTCCAGGCGGTCATGAAAATATAGATGGCAGTTGAAACGATACCCGGCATTGCCAGGGGTAGAGATATCTTGAAGAACGCGCCAAAGCGGGTAGAACCATCCACCATTGCCTGTTCTTCAAGATCAACCGGAATGGAGGCAAAGAATCCCCTCAATATCCAGATAGAAATAGGTGTATAGAAACCGATATAAAGCACAATGGCACCCAGATTATTTCCTACCAGTGGTATGCCAAGATTATTTTTGATCCATAGAAATGTCAGATAGAGCGGAATAAAGAATAACGTGCCTGGAATGAGCTGGGTACCACTTACTGCAAGGCTGTAAGCATCAGCGCCAGGGAAACGAAAACGTGCAAGCGCAAATCCTGCCATCGAAGCGATAAGTGTGGCGATGGCTGTTGTAGAACCCACTACGATCATACTGTTAAGAAACAAGGGACCAAACTTGAATGCTTTCCACATGTTGGTATAGTTCTCGGGGTGCCAGATGTGTGGAATGAGGGGCGCTGTGGAACTGGTGATATCGGTGCGTGCACGAAATGAATTCAACAGCATGAACAGGATGGGTATCATGATGATTGTGATCATCACCCAGGTCAGCAGTGTTAGTAAGCTATTCGAAATCTTAAGGCGGGTTTTTCTTGAAATAGTAAATCTCTTCTTCTCTATATTTTCCATAGTGAACCCCTGTTCATTCTGAAGTTAATGCTGCACGGAAAGACAAATACCAAATGCCCACGAAGATCAGGGCGACAACCATTACCAGCACAGAAGCAGCCGCTCCATACCCAAACAACTGGTTATTGAATGTCTGTCGCACAATTGCGATCGTGAGCAAATTATTGTATTTACCCAAATTGTCACTGGAGAATAACGACACGGCAATGTTGTATGGCCCAAAACCAAAGAAATTGAATATCACGCCAAACATGGTTGTGGTGAATATGACAGGTTTCAGGTAATTAAAAGTGATATAGCGGAATTTATGCCATGCATTTGCGCCATCTATAGATGCAGCTTCAAAAAGATCAATAGGAACAATTTGAAGTGCAGAGAGAAGCATAATCGTAGAAAACGGCAATCCATTCCAGATCGCCGGAATGATCAAAGCAGCTCGTGTATTAGGACCGATCAACCAACTGATGGGATGATCTACCAGATGAAACCAATCAAATAGTACCCGGTTGGCAAGGCCTCCCTGCTGCAACCAGATAAATTGGAAAATAATACCCACGGCAAAGGTTGGTACAACCCAGGGGAGAAGGACGAGCGTTCGGGCTACACCGCGACCTTTGAAATTACGATTTAGTAACAGAGCGAGCACCAGGCTGATCAAAAGAGTGCCACCCTGTACCCATAGAGTAAACCAGAAGGAGTTATTTAATGCCTGACCCAGGCCTTTGATCAATGCATCTCCAGTACCTGTGACCAGGCCAAGGATGATGTTCTTATAATGCGCCAGACCAATAAAAGGTGCTCGTAAATATTCAAGCAATGTCCTGGTGTTTAAATCCAGGAAAGACATATAGATTGCTTGAACGGTAGGGATGATATGGACGAGTAGCATGAAAAGCACTGCAGGGGTAATAAACACATATGCAATCCGGTTGCGGCGAAGCTTGTGGAAAAATGTTTCGTTTTTTCTCTTTATTGGTAGTGTAGTCATACTTTCTCCTTGCAATGAGATCAAAGAGGCGGGGCATACCCCGCCTCTTTGATGTTTGATGGCTACTGACTTAAGAGAGAATCTACTGTAGCTGCAGCTTCATCAAGGGTTGTTTTCACTTGATCTACCGTAATAGGTTTCCCTACACCGTTCGCAGCAACAGTTTCCCATAATGCCTGGAAGGCTGGATTGATGGTGTTCTCAACCTGACCCCATGCGGGGATGGCAGGAGCAGATTTTCCATTTTTCGCTGCTTCAATGAAGACACTGAAGAGAGGATCTTCCGTGAAGGATGGATCATTCTGCCCTTCAATGGTTGAAGGCAGCATACCGATTGCATTGGCGTATCGGATCTGGGAAGTCTTGCCGGTAAGGAATTTCACCAATGCAAAAGCTGCATCAGGATATTTGCAGGTTTTCATAATGCCAAGGTTGGAGCCACCTACAAATGTATATTGGCCGCCAGGACCTGCTGGAATTTGTGCGAATTCCAAATTTTTAGCGGATTCATCCGGCCAACCTGAAACAGCCTGATTGCGTGCATTGCTGATGATCCATGGACCGGTCATGTAAGCAAAGGCTGCAGCTTCAGCACCGAAGCGGCCATCGGTTTGAGCTGAATTCAACTCAAGTGTATCAGCAGATGTTAAGCCTTTTCCATACAGGCCATAGTATTCAGCAACACCAGCAATAGCAGCATCTGTATTGAAGGCTGCTTTGGTACCGTCAGCGTTCAGGATGTCTCCGCCATAGTTCCACATCCACATGGAAGCATTTTGCCAGACATTCCAGTCATTACGCCCAGTGTTGATGAACGGTGCAATTTCAACTCCAGAGCCATTCATAATGTGGGCATCTTTTACCTTCTGGAGGGTGGCTTCGAAGGATGCAACATCTTTGAAAGCGTCTTCAGCAGTCACACCGATCTTCTCGAGGACATCTTTGCGGTAAGCGATGGCACGGACATCTGCGAACCAGGGGATAGCATCTACTTTGCCTTCAACGACTGCAGTAGACCAGGAAGCAGCGACAAAGTTAGCTTCTCCACCTAGTTCTGCCACCTGTTCGGGAGTATACTGAACCATCCCACCCATGGTGCCAAAGGTTGGAACCCAGGTAGTTCCAAGCTGTGTCACACAGGGACCTTCACCGCCTTGAACAGCGGTCTGGATGCGTGAATAAGCGTCGCCCCAACCAACAACCTCTGTCGTCACAGTGATGTTAGGATATTGTGTCATAAAATCAGCGAGTTCTGCATCAATGGCTGCCTGCGGATCAGCGCCATTCGGCATGATCCACAGAACAAGTTCACCAGATAGTTCTTCAGTGGCGGCTGGTGCTTCCGTAGTAGCAACTGGAGCTTCGGTTTTCGCGGGGGCTTCAGTGGCAGGTGCTTCGGTAGCAGGTGCCTGGGTGGGTGTTTTTTGTGCACAACTTGTCAGCAGCATTGACATGATCAACAAAACTGAACAGAAAACTGAGAATCGTTTCATTTCTTCCTTTTCTCCTTTTTAATAGGTAGCAAATCAGATCAAAGACAAACCAGGTTTCTCTTGAAGCACCACCTCCTTTATTTACTCTGCGAGAGCGCTCTCAGCGATGAGAAAAAAAATTAACTTAAGCTATGACATTCCTAATTTTTTTGCCCCACAAGAATCTCGAATGATCAGTTCTGCATCCATAATGATTTGCTGTGGCGGTGTGGTACCATTTTCGATCAAATCAATGAGTAGCTCTACGGCTCTCACACCGAATTTTAAAATGGGTTGACGAATTGTGGTCAACGATACTGTGGTCAAAGTACCTAAAGGAATATCATCAAATCCTACAAATGCAATATCTTCTGGTATTTTTAATCCAACCTCCTTTACTGCACGTATAGCCCCCGCAGCCATAATATCGGAAGCTGCAAAAACAGCGTCGGGTTGTTTTGCCAACAATACCTTCATTGCGTTGTATCCACTAACTTCAGAAAAATCTCCCTGAGCAATAAGAGCTTTTTCTATAGATCTGCCGCTCTTCTTTAAAGCTTTTTGATAACCTTCAATCCGGTCTGCGGTTACGGTACTGCCTTTCGGTCCAGTTATGGTAGCAATCCGGTGATATCCAATGTTGATCAGATGATCGGTAGCTAACTCCGCTGCCCTGACATTATCCACATCTATGTACGATAGCCCTTCAGGTTCATTTGGACGCCCGATCATCGCACTGGGAATACTGGAAGCATTGAGCTGATCAATTAAAATATCATCTGGTGTGCCAGATTGAATAAGAATGCCATCCAACATTCCCCTGCGTGAAAGACGTGGCAATATTTTTTCCTCGTCCTCTTTGTTGCCAACGAGGAAAAGACATAGGGTGTAATCGTGATTGTTACATCCAAATGCGATTCCCTGGGTGAGTTGAGGGAAATATGGATCAGTAAAGAATACGCTGACACTACGAGGAAGTACAAGACCGATCATCCAGGAACGTTGTGAGGCGAGAGTGCGTGCAGCAGCATTCGGCTGGTAACCCGTTTCACGGATAGCCTTTAATACTCTCTCTCGGACTTCGGGGCTTACTTTGGGAGAACCATTGATCACGCGCGATACCGTAGAGCGATGAACTCCGACCAGTTTAGCAATATCTTCCAGGGTTAATTCGTTCATACCAGATCCCCACATCAATCCAACTTGTTTATTGTCTCCGAGATATGAGAGCGCTCTCACGACACAATATTATTATAGAATGAATTTTACGTTTGTCAATAAGGAACTTCGCTTAATTGTCTAGATAAGTGCGGTGAAAACTTAAACAATATTACGGTATGGTGTGCAGCATTCTTTTGACACTCGTAACATCATCATTCTTGAATGAAAGCTTTGACATTCCTGATATGAAAATGATATGATTTAGCATCAAGAAAGAACAATTCTTTTACAATCATTCAACTGAAAATGATGTGCAGAAATCTCACAGAACAGGGAGATAGCTATGAAATTTATCGAATGGCCTGAAACAGATGCTTATTTCAATCTTGCTGCGGAGGAATATGTATTCTCTACTCTCGATAAAGAGCAAGAGTACATTATGCTCTGGCAGAATGAAAATGCGGTAGTGATCGGGAAGCATCAGAACACCCTGGAAGAGATCAGCACCCCGTACGTGGAGGAGCATAAAATCCAGATCGTGCGCAGGCTGACAGGCGGAGGCGCCGTATATCATGATCTGGGAAACCTGAACTATACGTTCATTCTAAATGTTCAACAATCAGAGATCAATTTTCGCGCCTTTTCCCAACCAATGGCAGATGCGTTGAACCAATTGGGGCTGAATGTAGAATTTTCAGGCCGGAATGATCTCATTCTGGATGGCAAGAAGATCTCTGGTGTGGCGCAATATATTAAAAGTGGGCGCGTGCTGCATCATGGAACCTTACTTTTCAATTCCAATTTGAACGTCTTATCCAATGTCCTTAATGTGAGCAATAAAAAGATCGAATCAAAAGGGGTGAAATCGGTACGGAGCCGTGTGACCAATATTAGCGATTATTTACCCGGCGTGACCATGGACGAATTCAAGAAGCATCTCGAAAAGACGTTTATAGATGAATTGAAACTGGAACGATATGAATTCACGGAAAAAGATATTGCTGCGATCAAAGAGCTCCGCAAAACTAAATACAGCACCTGGGAATGGAACTATGGAAAATCTCCAGAATTTGACGTAAGGAAGGAATTCCGGTTCAGCGAAGGTGGCGTAACAATATATATCCGGGTTAACACTGGCATCATCCAGGAGATCCATCTTTACGGCGATTTCTTTGGAAATGGTGATATCAGCGATATTGAGAACAGGCTGCAATCCGTAAGGCTACGTGAAGAAGATGTCAGAGACGTTCTCCGCACTATGAATGTGGGGCATTACATTTTTGGGATGGATGCAGAAACCCTCGCAAAATATATCACTGATTGAAAGAGAAGCATATAACCATCCAGAGGGGGCATTTCACAAATAAAATCCGAATTGGATTTCATTCATTTCGCTCAATATTGGCGGATTTTGTGATGCTGCCATTTGAGTTGTTACAGGTCAGGTGAAGAGGAGTCTTTCTGACATGTACCAGTGGATGATCACGCGGGGCACGCGGAAGGGGTAACTGTTCTTCATACTCCAATACCTGCCTTTTTAGATCTTCTTCATCTTTAACCCAGGGCTGCAAAATTTCTGCTGCTGCCCTGAACAGCAGCTCTTGATAATGGGCAGTATCAATGCTGTTCGGGTCAGGTGGAGTGCCTATATCCCAGGCGTGTACACCTGCCTTACTTGTTGTAAACAAAAAGGTTATCCGTTGACCAGGACGAAGATGCTTGCCCATGCTTTCCAATTGAAGTGCTGCGCGTGCTGCAGCAGGGAGGGTGCTGTAGGCATCCAGTTTTCGCCCTAGGCGTTGGTTAACCAGCAAATCTTCGAGAGGGATCTTCTGCTCTTTCAGCAGATGAAGGCAACGCTTCAGATACCTGATTATTTCGGGAAGCGCATCCGTTGGGTCTGGTGGAATGACCAGCAGATCCAGGATGTGCATTTGAGCCTGTGAGACAAAAGCAGGTGTATCGTCGCGACGTATCGCCACTCCCCGTATCTTGAGAGTATGATCCTGGAAAACGCCAAAATAACGGTTTGGGACAGACCTGTGGATGTTCTGTTTGGAGGGAAAGAAAACCACCCAGCGATAGATACCGTCCAGCGCAATTGCAATACCTGTAACTTCCTGGATCTTTTGCAGAAGCTCTTCGAAATCAGCAGGTGAGGTGACTTCTGGTTTTCTGACCCACAGGGCATCTACGTACATGTGGATCACCTCGAAACCCATCGCTTCGGCTACCTCTTTTGCACGCAAGATCAGTTCGCGCGCGTAAGCTGTGACTGCCTGATGGGCTTCGATGCGCCCAAAGCGCGCATTCTTATATCCCAGGTATCCAAAACATGTGACTAATAACCATTTAAGAGCAGAAGCCCGGCGTTTGAAGGATCTTTGCATTGGGTGCCAGGGTTTCATTTTGCTCAACTCGGTTTTCAACGTGATCCGTTTGACAAGCAGAGGTTTGAGTGCTTTTGGAACCAGACCGATTTTGCTATTATCAATTGCCAGTCCTAGTGTGGGCACCAAATTTTGTGCGGTGGGATCGTTGATGATCGTCTCTGGCGAGATATTGAAGTTCACCATAATGCTCGGGTACAGCGACACAAAATCAATCTGCGCAACATCCTTATGCACTCCAACTTTTGGTTGGAAGATCAAGCCGCCCTGGTCTGCCAGGAACAATTCGGAGGCTGGTTTGATCATTTCAGCCTGCTGCTTCTGCCAGGGAACCAGGATCTTCTCGCGTAAAGCCGTGAGGATCTCGATGGATGATATACCTGTACCAGGTGAGCTGCGAGCAGAGAGCTGCAGGGGCAGCGCCGTAACCCGGCAGGCTTCGACAATCCCATCCAGTTCATAATCATCCCACAAGACGGCATTGCGGCGGTCAATGTGGCATCGCCCAAATAAGTGAACCTGCTGCCCGCGATACACGATCCTCCCATAAGAAAAGTAACTGCGTTCTTTCTGCCAATGAAAATCCTTG
>JBDKSY010000273.1:0-2458 GCA_039680395.1 Anaerolineaceae bacterium
AAATGGAAAAGTAAAAGGTATTCCATCAGTGCAACAAAAGAAGACTGCAGAAGAGCAAATCGAGTCAAAGCTGGAACAAGAATCTGGATCAACAATAAAAGAGCCATTCGAATTGGCATCAGAAGAACCATCTGAATCAGCTACTGAAAAAACAACTATTCTGGCATCTGAAGAGCCATCTGACCTGGCATTTGAAAAACCAACTGAAATGGCGTCAGAAGTGCCATCTGAAGAACCATCTGAAATGACTTCAGAAAAGCAATCGGCGAACCCCTTGGAAAAGCCATCTGAACTGATACCGGAACAGGCTGTACCCGGTGAACTTGAAGGTGATGAGGTTGCGCAGGGTATACCATCAGCAGGGGATAATTTTTCTGATGAGTTCCTTGATTTTCTGGCGCAAGAAGAGAATATTTCTGAACCTTACCCTGAGGTCAACGATACTCTGCCTGCATTTGATCCATTAGGTAGGGAACAACTGGGCGAGGATGGGGCGCAAAGAACTATACCTGATCGGAATCCGGGTTCATTTCCTGGAGCAATTCCCATGTCACTACCATACCAGGAGTCTGTTTATAATCCCGAGCCTGCAGCTTCTGCAATGGCTGACCTGATTTATACTTTTGTGGTGATCCCTCGCATTCCACTTCACCATTTGGATGGGGAATTAGAAAAGCAACTCAGCCAATGGGTCCCTGATCTTTGTATTGCATTTGGATGGAAGCTGATGCGGTTGCAAATCCGACCGGAATACATCTTGATAAGTACCCAGGTCCTGCCGGGTGTATCACCCGCCAGTGTGGTACGGATCCTGCGTGTCAAAACTTCTTACCGCATCTTTGAAACACATCCACGTTTTCGTACACAGAATCCATCGGGTGATTTTTGGGCACCCGGATACCTGGCGTTGAGTGGTGTACAAATGCCGGATGAAGAATTAATTGCTGATTACATGCAGCAAACAAGAACACGGCAGGGTATCCCTGCAGCAAGATAATTCTGAAAGAAGAAAACTCATGCCACCTGTGCTTTATCTTATAGACGGACATGCGCTGGCTTATCGAACATACTTTGCGCTGACCTCCGGAGGTACCAACCGGTTTCAAACCCATTCAGGAGAACCAACTGCTGGGATATTTGGTTTTGTAAGTGTACTTCTTAAAATTCTTGAAACAGAAAAACCCGATTATCTGGCTGTAGCGTTTGATACAGGGAAAACATTCCGCAATGAGCTTTTTTCTGAATACAAAGCCACTCGGGCAAAAATGCCGGATGATCTGCGACCGCAGATCGAACGGATACGGCAGTTGATTGATGCTTTTCCCTTCCCTCGTCTTGAAATGGAAGGGTATGAAGCCGATGATGTGCTGGGTAGTGTTGCCCGGCATGCGGTAGAAAAAGGGTTGGGAGTAAAGATCATCACAGGTGACCGCGACCTGTTTCAACTGGTGACAGATAGTGTGGTGGTCAATCTGGCGGGTGCAAAGCTGGCCGAAGCCAGGGATTTTACGCCAAAGGATGTAGTGGAATACTGGGGGATCAGACCAGACCAGGTAGTGGATTATAAGGCGCTGGTAGGTGACCCGTCCGATAATATCCCTGGTGTTCCTGGAATTGGAGAGAAAACAGCTACCGCACTTCTGGCTCAATATCCTACCCTGGATGAGGTTTATGCCCACCTGGATGAGATCACAGGAAAAGCCCGAACAAAACTGGAAGCTGGCAAAGAATCAGCCTATATGAGCCGTGCCCTGGCAGCCATACGAACCGACCTGCCAATTATGCTCGATCTCGAAAAAGCACGAATTGACCATTTGAACAAAGAAGCGGTGCTGGATATTTTCGGGCAGCTCGAATTTCGCACACTTACGACACGTTTTGTGAATATTTGCAATAAACTGACGGGCAAAGAACAGGGCAGCCAGTTAAGTCTCTTTGGTGAACCTGTGAAAACAATAGGAGAACCTGCTCCTGCTGATATTCAAACGGTCATTGTGAATACACCTGCCAGTCTGAAAGATTTGATCGCTGCTCTGAGCAAGGCAAAAGAGATCGCTCTGGATACAGAAACCACATCAACCGACCCCATGCGGGCAGATCTGGTGGGTATTTCTCTCTCGGTTGATCCACAACTGGGTTACTATATCCCGGTGGGGCATACAGGCGGAGAGAAACAACTCCCCTGGAATGAAGTACGTTCTTCTTTGACTCCAATTTTCCAACAACCAGAGAAGAAGATCATAGGGCACAATCTTAAATATGATTGGCTGGTTTTAGCACAACACGGGCTGGTAATCCCAGCTCTGCATTTTGACACCATGATCGCTGAATGGCTGGTAGATCCTGCCAGCCACAATCTGGGTTTGAAAGATATGGCAGAAGTTTATCTTCATGCTCGCATGACCCATATCGAAGAGTTGATCGGAAAAGGGAAAAACCAATGTACGATGGCTGAAGT
>JBDKSY010000274.1:0-1698 GCA_039680395.1 Anaerolineaceae bacterium
AGTTGACAGCCAGATTCAATCTTGCTACACTTACTTTGATATATCCAAATAATGGAGGGTTTTATGGTCCCAAATTATCGCCTGGTTGTAAAAGCTGGTCCAAATGCTGGTAAATCATTTCCTTTGATCAAACCTGAGATGTTCATTGGGCGTGAATCCATTATGGATGTGGTGATAAAAGACCCTGAAGTCAGCCGTAAACATGCCAGGGTTTTTATGCAGGGTTCTTCATATTATATTGAAGATGCAGGTTCAACCAATGGGACATCTATCAATGGGCAACGGATCAGTGTAGCCCATTTGCTTCAACCTGGTGAAATTATCACCCTGGGTGAGAAGATCACGCTCTCATTTGAAAAGCTTTCAGAAAGTGAGATGGCTGCTGCAAGTATGGAAGCAGCAATTCCTCCTGCTACATTACCAAGACCAGGCACACCACCTCCATACCAACAACCTGTTCAACCTCCCGTGGTGCCGCCGTTTCAACAAGTACCACTTGCTCCAGCATATCAGCCCGTGCCGCCAGCTCAACAACCAGCATATTTAAGGCAACAGCCTGCTCCACAGGCTCCTGAACCTATGCCTGTTCCCCCTCAAGTACCAGTTTACCCGCCGATGGAAGAACCTCCGTATGGTGAACCTCCCAAGAAGAAAAAATTCCCGGTCTGGGCGATCATTCTTATTGTACTGGTGGTTCTATGCCTTTGCTTTGTACTTGTTGCCGCAATTGTGATTACTCAAACAGAATTGGGTTGTTCCATTTATGAATTATTTGGATATCAGTGTGTTACAAGCTGATTCGATTTCATAAATCTGCCATTTTCTTCCCGTGAAATTTACTGATAGATGAAGAAGAAATTGATACATGAACGATAACGATAACGATAACATACCAGCTTTGGAATCAAACGCACCAGCTATTGATAGTGGAATCAAGCCACTAACAGAAAAAAAATCACCTCTGTGGACAAATACTACCAAACTGATCGTTGGTATAGCGTTACTGGCAATCAGTGCCTGGGTTTTTATTCGCTTTCAGAACATTTTAGGTCCATTACTGATGGTGGGAGTTATTGATTACCTGCTTTACCCAATTGCTAACAGGTTGCATATAAAATTAAAGATCAGTTGGCGTTTTGCAGTAAACCTGATATTTCTTGTTTTCATATTGATCCTGGTGGGCTTATTGACGTGGGGTAGTCTGGCTCTGGCAGACCAAGCCAGTAGTTTAGTTCGTTTCATGCAGCGCTCCATCGCTGATCTTCCCGGATTTCTGGATAGGATCACATCTCAACCCCTTGTAATCGGTCCCTTCACCATTGATCTACCTACATTAGGTCTTGAAAATCTTGTAACACAATTATTTGGTTTGATACAACCTTTGATGTCGAATGTTGGCACGATCGTGGGCAGTATTGCAGGTGGAGCAGCCTCTACCATTGGATGGATATTCTTCATCATCCTTGTTTCTTACTTTATTTTGCTTGAAAGCCGAAGTCCCTTGGGTAAAATGCTAAATTTCCATATCCCTGGTTATTCTTATGATCTCCAAAGGATGAGTTTTGAATTGAGCAGGGTCTGGAATTCGTTCTTACGTGGACAGTTGATCATTGTTATCATTACCATGGTCATTTACACTGCCCTCCTGGGTGGGTTAGGTGTACGCTATTTTTATGCGCTGGCAATCCTGGCAGGGAT
>JBDKSY010000275.1:0-2318 GCA_039680395.1 Anaerolineaceae bacterium
CAGAGATACCCACCAGAGCTGTCATGATCCCGCAGAGGATCATCAACAATCCCATGCCTGTACCAGGACCAGTGCCCACCAGCCAGCCAAAGGTATTCGACAGGTTGCTGCTGGTTCTCATGGCAGGTTCGAGCACGTAATCTGCCAAAGTACCACCAATGATCGGTGAAATGGGATTGGTGAACCAGGCGATCAGCCGCCGCGCCGAAAAAACACGTCCTTGAATATCTGGCGCTACTTTTGATTGCCAGATAGCCTGATTGGACGCATTGAGGATTTGAGAGGAGAAATGACCCAGCGAAGCAGCCACAATCCAGGCTGGAAGACCAAACTTGAATCCCATTATGGTCATGCCTACCAGTCCGAAAAATGTCCAGGAACCGAGCACTCCGTGAATTCGCTTTTTAAATCCGCCCCACGCACTCATTGCAACACTGCCTACGATGGCACCAACTGCTCCTGCGGTTTGCACACTTCCAAAAATGAGAGAATTCTGGTTGGTTTTTGCCAGGATCATAGGCGACAATACCGTGAAAGCTATCCCAGAAAACAGATTTCCAAAGAAGAAGATCATTTGTAATCCCAACATGCTGGGTCGAGTGAAGATGTAACGAAAGCCAAAAGCAGCTTCTTTCCACAAACTCCCTTGCGCCTGTTTCCCTTCTTCTGATTGCCTGGGTTGGGGAATGTGAACGATCAATAAAGTGCCTACGGCAAAAAAGAACGTCACAATATCAATGATCAAAAGTCCAGATAATTTAATGGCAGGGAGAAGCGCACCCGCCAACATGGGTGCCACTACCCCTGGACCTGCTTCAACCAATGCCATCAGTCCGTTAACCCTACCTAATTGTTCTTTGGGTATCATTGTGCTGATTGTGGCTGAATATGCAGGCCATTGGAAGGTATTGCCAATACCATTCAGAACAGCAGCGATGTATAAATGCCAAAATTCAAGTTTGCCAGTGAGAAACAGAACAAAAATACCTGTGGTGGCAATTACTGCGGTCAAGTCACTCAACATCATCATTAGCTTGCGATTGTAGCGATCAACCATCGCACCAGCAAAAGGGGAGATGATCAAGAAGGGGGTGACAAAGAATACCTGCATCAACCCCATAGCGGTAGCACTTTCGGTTTGTTGATACATCCAGATAGTTAAACCAAAATGTGACATAGTGGATGCCAGCACTGATACGATTTGCCCAATCCAGATGCAAATAAAGGCTGACATGCCTGAAGGCTTGTTGCTTTGCATAGTAACTCCAATTGTTGTTTTTGTGAGAAAAATCGAAAGGCAATGATATCACAAAAATGCACTGGCGACGAACAAAATTACCATCCCTGCAGCGATGGTTGCTAAAACGTTGCGAGAAAACCAGGCTACCAGAATGGCTACAATACCAGCGATCAAGCGGGGATTCATGTAGGGAACCACCCATTCACCTCCTGGAAGGATAAGTTCAGGGATCGCGATGGCTGTTAATACTGCAATGGGAACAAAACGTAATGCTTTGGTCAACCAGGTGGGCGGCTGCCAATGCTTGAATAACCAGATGAATGACAATCGGATGAGAAAGGTGGCAATCCCTAACCCGATAATGAGCAGCCAGGTGGATGTCATTTCTTTTCCAGCCATAACCCAACTCCCATCCCAATAATGGCTGCTAAAAGCATCCCCAATTTGTAGGGTAATCCGAAAAACACCACAGAAAAAACACCCGAAACGATGGCAGCAAGAATGGCTGGTTTATCTCGCAAGCTGGGTACAACCAGGGCAATGAACACCAGTGGTAGAGTGAAATCAAGGGGTATGCTGCTGGGGAGGATCGTACCAACGAATATCCCTAGTGCTGTGCTGATCTGCCAGCATACCCATAATGTTAGCCCGGCTCCCAAAAAATACCAGTGCTTCTTTTCAATTGGATGGGTCTGATCATTATAATGATGGATCGTTATGGCATAGGCTTCGTCTGTCAGCAGATATGCCAGGCCAGACCGCCAGGAAGGGGAAAGGTGTTGCAGGTGGGGAGAAATGGATGCACTGTATAGCGCATGACGTAGATTCACCACAACACCGGTAAGAAAAATCACCAGTGCTGGCACACCTGCTCCCATCAATTGAACTGCAATGAATTGGGACGAACCTGCAAAGACGATCATAGACATGGCTTGAGCGATGCCTGCTGGCAATCCGGTTGAAAGAGCCAGCGCGCCAAAGATCATGCCGAAAGGAGCTACACCCAATAATATAGGGAGTTCATCCCGTGCGCCATGCCAGAATTCTGTAGTAGAAGAAGGAAATACTTTCAATGATG
>JBDKSY010000276.1:0-1633 GCA_039680395.1 Anaerolineaceae bacterium
TTTGGCATCTTTCATGTACCCTTCTGCATTGAACGCCACAGTTTCAAGAATATCAGACATTTTTTCTCCTTTCGATAATGTCATTATGATTATTGTATTTTACCAACCATGCTGAACTTGTCAGGCATGGGAATTTTTCTACCTGGCAGCAACAGATTCCAGTACATCCAGCGGAAGAACAACTTGCCAAGATGATTGATCCGGGTTTCTTTGAGAAGAGAGAACGGACCAATCCCAGGTATCGGATAAGTGCCTTCCAGCGGCTCGACGTCATAATCGAAGTCAATTAAAAAGGCCTTATCAAACCCTGATTCGATATAACAATTGGCATGACCGTCAAATTTGGCATCCATCGGTTTTCCTTGCATGTGATGCAAAATATTTTCGATCACTCCATCCATCTGGAAGTGAGATACGGAACCAGCTTTTGAAGCAGGGATATTATTGGCGTCGCCAATCGCCCAGATGTTCTCCCACTTTTTCGATTGCAGCGTAAATTTATCCACAGGCACATAATTCAAGTCATCACCCATCCCGGCATCAGCAATGACGTTGGCACCCATGTTCACTGGAATTGTCACCAAAAGGTCATAAGGGATTTCTCGCTCATCATACCCGCGGATAAGCTGCTTGCTGTTATCCACTTCCATGATGTTGAAATCAGGAACAACCGTGATGCCCTTCTTCTCCAGCAGGTTGCCCAAAGCCGCAGAAGCTTTTGGTTTGGTGAATGCACCCGGGAGCGGGGTAACCAGAACCAGGTCAACTTTATTCCGAATGCCGCGCTGATGCAGGTAATAATCTGCCAAAAAGGAAAACTCCAGTGGTGCTACCGGGCATTTGATCGGCATTTCAGTAATATGAACCACCAGCCGCCCACCTTCCCATTTCTGAAGGAAGTTGTGCAGCGCCATAGCTCCATCGAGGGTATAAAAATCAAAAATATTTTTGCGCCAACCGCTGTCTGCCAGCCCGAATGTTTCCTCCGGGTGCAATCCAGTGCCGGTAGCAACTACCAGGTAATCATAATCAATCACACGGTTATCTGCAGTGAGAAATACTTTGCGGTTATCAGGTTCGATCCGCTCGATATCCGAGACAATGAATTCCACTTTACCAGAAAGGAACTGCTTTTTGGTTTTCGTGACATCCTCTTTAGTGTAATATCCAAAGGGCACAAAGAGAAATCCTGGTTGGTAAAAATGAGAGGGTTCACGGTCAACAACAATGGTTTTCCATTCTTCTGGATTTAACCGTCTGGCTATCTTATTTGCCATCATGGTTCCAGCAGTACCACCGCCTAAAATGAGAAATGTTTTCACGGGTTCACTCCAGCTCTAAATTTCTTCAATAAGATTATGAGCACGTTCAGCCAGCTCCGCTCTATCTTTCAGCGTGTCGGATAACATCCCTCGCAAAAGGTCGAGCGCCTGAACGATCCGCCTATCAGTAAGGGTGTACGTGATCGTCTGCCCATCACGATTGGCAGTCACCATGCCACGTTCGCGCAGGATCTTGAGATGCCGCGAAATTGCTGGCTGGGGAATTTCCAGATGACGTGAAAGTTCCCCCACATTCATAGGTCTTTCAGCCAGGCTGTAAATCATGAGAATGCGGTTTGGGTCTGCCACCG
>JBDKSY010000277.1:0-3863 GCA_039680395.1 Anaerolineaceae bacterium
ATCAAACCGCTCGATAAGCTGATCTCACTGCAGGGTACTTCTGCACTGATGAATGTTCCCTTTACACAGGCGATCTATCAGACATGGACGATAGATGGCGGACCTCCTTTGGGATATCTCTTCGGGTTCATGAACAGCCTGAATGGATTTTTCTTTAACTCTCATGTGGGCACTGGAACACTTGGGGCGATCTTGCTGCTTCTTATCTGGTTAACCCTGAACCATACCCGATCCTTTTCTTCATTCTTCCTTTATGTTCCTCTACTGGCATTGTGTGCCCTTTCCACTGAAACATCCTATGGCATGTTCGCATTTGGTGTGGTTGTGATCGCCCTCTTTGCGTTGATCAGGAAGAAGCGTGATAAGAGGATGGAAATGGGATTGCTACTGGCGCTGGTGATTTCCATTCCTATCGTTGCTTTCCAGGGCGGAGTGCTTACCAACAGGGCTGCTTCTGTTTTTTCAGGGAATCCTCTGGTTACTTCTACCACTGACGAAGATAGTACAGAGGAAAGCAGCTCGATGAGCCTTGCGAATTTTAAACTGATGGGCTTCTCTTTACGTTGGCCTCCTGCAATCCCGAATGCTCATCTTGGCTCGCTCAGTATTCTCAATCCATATACACTTCTGGCGGCTATCCTCGAAATTGGACCGTTTCTGTTGATAATTCCCTGGGTGATCGCCTATGCCTGGAAAAAATATAAAGAAGATGACATTTATTGGGGCATCATTACGGCTTCATCAATCGTTGCTTTTCTCATCCCCATATTTGTTCAATACTATGTAGACAGAGATATTACGAAAATCATGGGTTTTGCCATCTCGAACTGGAAATTGCAATTCTTGCTCTTTCTCTGGGTACCCATTACTGCAATCAATTGGAAGAAATATATCCAAAAAGCAATACGAGCTTTCGCGATCTTCTCAACTGTCCTGGCTGCGATGGGGGGGATCGTGGTCACCATATCCAATTTTTCAGCCATTTCTCAACCGGTTCTCTCTCATCGCATCAACAGCCTGGATGCTTATGTCTCTCGTGATACATGGAACAAACTGAAACCTTCTGCACTGATCTTCGATAGAGCCACCTGGCGTGGGTCTGCTCTTACTGGCCTGCAAACGAAATTTGGAACCAGCAGCACTGGTACACCAGAATGGAATGAGATCAATAAAGCTGCAACGATCGAGAATTTATTTGCTGCGGGTTACCAGTATGTGTATATTGATAAAGAATGGTGGTATAACTTGCCTGCCAGCTCGCGCGAATCTCTTTCTCAACCATGCGTTTCGGTGGTAACTGAATACGTGGATGACTGGCCTCTGGATATACCCGATTTTCGGCGATTGATTGATATTTCTGGTTGTGTGAAAAAATAAGCACATCTTACGGAGTATGTATGAAGCTTTCCATAGTCGTACCGGTTTACAATGAAGTAGAAAATATACCCCTGCTGCATCAAGCCTTGATCACCGCCATAGCGCCTTTGCAGTATCCCTGGGAGGTTATCCTGGTGGATGATGGCAGTAAAGATGAGAGCCTGCCAGCTCTGGAAAAACTGGCAGATGCTGATAAAGACCATGTGCGCGTGGTGGCATTAAGACGAAACTTTGGTCAAACTGCTGCCATTGCTGCTGGGATAGATCATGCGGAGGGAGATATCATCATCTTGATGGACGCGGATATGCAGAATGACCCGGCAGATATTCCCATGATGGTGCAAAAGATCGAAGAAGGATACGACCTGGTGAGTGGCTGGCGAAAGCACCGGCAGGATACTTTTATCACCCGTACGCTGCCATCCAATATTGCGAATGGCCTGATCTCATGGGTTACAGGAGTCCGCCTGCATGATTATGGCTGTACCCTGAAAGCCTACCGGCGCGAGGTGATCACAGGATACCGTCTTTATGGTGAAATGCACCGTTTCATTCCTGTTTATGCCAATCAGGTAGGTGCAAAGATGATCGAAGTACCCGTTCACCATCATCCTCGCATCCATGGGAAAGCCAAATACGGTCTTGAAAGAACTTTCAAAGTGATCCTTGACCTGTTCACAGTGAAATTCCTCAGCAGTTATGCCAATAAACCAATCTACCTGTTTGGCGGCACTGGTGGAGTGCTTATTTTAGCAAGCTTGCTGGTTCTTCTCTACCTGTTCATCAGGCGAATTTTCTTCCAAATCTCCGTTTTTTCATCCCCATTATTCCAAATGAGCACCATGGTTCTGATCTTGGGTTTTCAATCCATTCTTATGGGTTTGATCGCGGAATTGCTGGTACGTACGTACCATGAATCAACTGGTAAACCTACCTATACCGTCAAAAAGACGATCAATTTAAAAGACTGATGCGAATATTAGTTTTATGTCACGAATATCCACCTCTGGGTGGGGGCGGTGGAAAAGTCGCCCAGGATCTTTGCCGTGGTTTTGCGAAGCACGGACATCAGGTAACGATCCTCACTTCCCATTCAGGTGATCTGCCCTTCCAGCAAAACGATGAAGGCGTTGAAGTAATTCGTCTGAAATCTCTGCGCCGGCATGCCTTCAAAGCAGACATGCGCGCCATGCTGGGATATATCTGGTCAGCATTCTGGGCGGGATTGAAAACGATCCGCACCTGGAAACCAGATGTGATCCATGTCCATTTTGCCGTACCAGCTGGAGCGGTAGCCTATGCATTATCGCTATTCACTGGCATCCCTTATGTGTTGACCGCGCATCTGGGCGATGTTCCAGGTGGAGTGCCCGAAAAGACGGGGCGCTGGTTCAAGTGGATCTTCCCATTTACTCCACCCATTTGGCGGAAAGCCAGCCGCATTGCGGCGGTCAGTGAATTCACCCGAAAACTTGCCCTGGCGAAATATCCTGTCTCGATTGATGTTATCCCCAATGGGGTTAATCTAAAATTGCTAGACCCAGGAGAGATCAGCGTTCATAACCCGCCAGTGATCGCTTTTGCAGGCAGATTCGTACCCCAGAAGAATCCGCTGCAAATTGTGCGCAGTCTTGCTGAAGCAGGTGACCTTCCCTGGCAGGCGGTGTTGATCGGCGACGGTGCTATGCGCGTAGATATTGAGCGTGAAATTGCAGCTTTCCACCTGGAAAATAGATTCACACTTCCTGGATGGCTGACGCCTGAACAGGTTATCGAATGGTTCCGTAAATCAGACATCCTCTTCATGCCTTCACTTTCTGAGGGACTGCCTGTGGTTGGAGTGCAGGCATTGGCAATGGGGCTGGCAATGGTACTCAGTGATGCTGGCGGAAATCCTGCTTTGGTCAGGCAGGATGTCAATGGAAAACTCATCTTGCAAGGGCAAAATGCTGAATACAGCCTGGCATTGCGCAACTTATTGAATGACAGGCAAACCCTGTACCAGTCGCGCCTTGCAAGCCGCGAGCATGCCAAAGCATTCGATCTTGACGCTGTGGTAAAATCTTATGAGAAGCTGCTCGATCAAGTTATCTCCAGGAGATTGAAATGAGTTTCTTACAGGACCTTTTTGGAGGTGTGCCCTGCCCACCCAATAGACGTGCTGAAGTGAACAAGATGTTCAATGACCTGGTGCGGATTGGCCAAAAGGAAGGCTTCCTTTCCGAACACTCAGGTGGGGGGTTTAATACACAATGCCGGAATATTCAAGCCAGGCAAATTGGGCAGCGCCTGTATGATATTGGGGGTGTGGTATTAATGGACTATATCATGCGTAAGATCAAACGCCCGCTTGGAAAAGAATTGAGCGCGCATCTGGAGTACTGCTGGGCAGAAATCGGTACCTGGCTGGCCTGACTACTTGATCATCTCCCAGAAACCAATGCTTTCTTGATCTGATCGAAATGACCTTCGATGTGCTTTGACAC
>JBDKSY010000278.1:0-7449 GCA_039680395.1 Anaerolineaceae bacterium
GATATTTCTTCCTGATGGATGATGTGATAAAGCTGGCTGGCAGGTTCGATGCGTACCGTATGGGCTAGAAAATCACGTGGCAGGTTCTTATCAGTGCTGTGCTGCAGGGCATGAGGAAGCTGATCCAGCAAGTGCGTATGCAGCCCTCCCTGCATGGCAACATTCATCACCTGAATGCCACGGCAAATACCCAAAAGGGGGATGCCTGACTGTAATGCGAGTTTCGTTAACTCAATTTCTTGCTGATCGCGGTCAAAGTTAATTCCATATATACTTGCGTGTGGTGTGCCATTAAATAGCGAAGGTTCAATATCACCTCCACCTGCCAGAAGGATCCCATCTATCCTGTTGATCAATTCAGGTAGATCGGATTCAGCCAATCCTATCGGGATCAGGAGGGGAATTCCACCGGATTGAAGGATCGCTTCGATATATTTATCGGGCAGCTCCACCCTTAATCCATGAGTGGGAGAGGGTACCCGATCCGCGGCAATACCGATCAAAGGTTTTTTCATTCTGCTCTCCTGGTGAATTTTTCAAACCTGTCTGGGTTTTCTTCGGTTAATTGGGCACCAATTTCCCATATGCGGTGAGAAGCTGCTCTATCATAAGAGACCGCAGATGAAGCAACAGGTTTGCAGTTAACAAAATATTTGCCGGAAACACCTTCCATTTCGGGAGACGAAGCCAAATAAATGCTTGTCTGTGCGCCTTCCTGGTTAGAAAGATTGCCAGATACTCTCAATGGAGTATTAGAAAGCTGCTCTGGGGTATTGTTTTTTCCAATATTAGAATTGACAAATCCGGGGTGAAGTGCATTGACCGTAACACCACTCCCATTAAGCCGGGATGCCAATTCGTATGTAAAGAATATTTCGCATAGCTTTGAACGCGAGTATGCCTGCCATCCCTCATACTCTTTTTCGAACATGGGATCGTCTACAACTTCCAGGCCTGTATACGCGTGCGCGGAAGATGAAACAATGATAATTCGTGATGGGGCACTGGCAAAAAGAATATCTGCCAGACGGAATGTAAGAAGATAGTAAGCAAGGTAGTTGACAGCAAAGGTCAGTTCGACCCCATCGGGAGAGAGCTGACGGGTCATATTCACTGCACCTGCGTTATTGATCAAAACGTCCAGTGTTTCGGTTCTTTCAAGAATGGTTTCTGCCATCTGGCGAATATCCGACTGGCTCGAAAGATCTGCCACCAGAGGGATGAGAGCATCATTACCGGTGGAACTACGAATATCTTTCAAAGTTGCTTCTACTTTACGAGGGTCTCTGCCATGAATGAACAATCGAGCACCCAGGTTAGCCAGGCCGCGTGCCGTTTCTAGCCCTACGCCTGAAGTTGCGCCTGTGATCAGGCAGGTTTTCTCTTGCATGGATGAATTAGCCGTATGGGGTGATGATACCTGCATAAAAACCTCTTCTTGATGAATGTTTTCGAGAATGATTTTAATGGGATTGGGCTGGATTTACCAGAAAGAAAAGGGATTAAAAACAAAAAAGGGCACAGCCCCGGCGTTGGGCTGCACCCAGATGTAGGAAAAGGAAACGATCTAGTATTTCTGTTTTAAACGGGCAGCTTTACCGGTTAAATCGCGCAAGAAATACAGGCGACCGCGGCGAACTTTGGCGTGGCGTTCTACAACCACTTTGGCTACACGGGGAGAACGGGTGAGGAAGGTTCTTTCCACACCGATCCCATTGCTTGCCAGACGGCGAACAGTGAAAGTGGAACTGTTGCCATTATTGTGGGTGTAGAGAACGATCCCTTTGTATTCTTGGATACGTTCGCGATTGCCTTCTTTAATCTTCACATGCACTGAAACACTGTCTCCAGGAGTCAGTTCTGGGATGTCTGGATTGACAGGGGTTTCTATTGATTTCAAAATATCATTCATGATAACCACATCCTTGCTTAAATTCTCACTTGCAGCGAAGTCGGATTATAACACAAGATTCAAAGATGTGGGGAAAACCATATCTTTTCCTTGAAGCATTCTTTGAATCAATCGCCACCTTCCAAAGGGTGAAATTCTCTTACCTTTACCAACTTGATACCATCATAGGATATTTTCTCAATTTGACCACAAACATGATATTGATTGCCTACATCTGGCATCGCATCTGTTGGCGTAATTAAAAAGTATGTTTGATCGTCCAGGATGTTGTAGGTTTCTATCAAACTTGAACCCTGCGGAAGAGAATCCTCGATCAACAACGTGAGCTTCAAGGTCGAAAGAGCATGAATACTTGCAATGAAATCTTTATATTGCACATTGGGAATAAAGGTTTTTGTTTCATCTCCCTTGATATTCACATACCAGCCATCATTAATTCGCGTGACTTCATGGAATTCTTGTGGATTACAAGGATTAGCTCCCATTTCTGGTGGTTTACTGGCAGCTTTTACCAGTAAAGGAGCAAGAAGCATGCAGAATGCAAAGATCGCAGTGAATACTATCAGGAAAGCTGGATGTAGAGAATATCCACCTGGCTGATGAGGAGAAAAATATTTAGCTATTTTTGGATTCCACCGGAGAAGCAGGTCCATTAAAGATGATATGCCAAATGAAGGTAATAATAAGGTGAAAGGTATGGCTATAGCGTACACTCTCATTCTGCCTGAATCAATAGGTGGAGCAATGGGAACGGAAAGGAGGATGCCTGCCAGAGCGAAAATTAAGAACCTATTAAAAGGCTTGGTAAAATTCTTCAGTAAAAAGAATGATCCAATCATCGCAAATATAATAAGAAACCAGTAAAAACCAGTATAACCATACACACCGTTTTCACCAGGGACGAAAAAGTCTCGATAGCTGATCAAGATTCCTTTCAGCAAGAGCGATGGATGTTCTTTTATAGAAGCGAACGCTTTTTCTAGTATGAACGGATAAACATCTGCATTCAGCATTGTTTTTACTTCTGGAAAATCAAAATATACCTGACGCCAGCCCACGCCACCCTTTGCCAGACCATATAGTACATAGCTGAAATTTCCAAAGGGTACAGAGTCCTGCTCTGCAAGGATCATATAGAGAGCCTGATGAAGCCCAAGCAGAATAATTAGAATTAAGCAACCAATCAGCAAGTATTTCCAGTTGATCCGAATGCGTTTATTAAATTCAAGGCAGCTCCATAACAAGAGAAATGGTATTAAAAACACAGTGCTGGGACGCACTAAAAAGGCCAGAAAAATTGTGAATAATCCAAGCAGAGAATATTTTTTTTGATGGGATTTTATCGAAATCAAATAAAAGCAAATTGCCAGCGTACTTAATGCAATCCCGGGAAGTTCAGAAAAAGTAAGCCCAATATAGCGTCGTGTATAAAGCAGGATCATGGCAAAAAGCACACCGATCGCAACCGGTTTTATATGTGTAGATAGATAATGGGCAAAGAAGAAGAAAGCAATGGCAGTAATAACAGTGATGATCAGAAGGGTATATTTTAAATGCTGACCGGTAAGTGCCAGTATCACCGCCAAAAAACCTGTAAACAGGGGTCTTTTCCCCGAATAATCATACAAATTTCCATTCAATAAGCCTAAAGCATCATTGGCATAACCCAAACCATCACTTTTACTAAAGATACCCAACATAAGCCAGGTTGCATTATGCGCGGTTGACCAGAGACCAAGCAACATGATTAAAAAGGTGAAAACCTGAAGAATCAAACCTATGTAGCTCCCTTTCAATCCTTTTGCAAAAAAAGAGAGAGAAATGAAAAGGAAGTAGACGAAAAGCCATATATCTCTTCGTTGTACCAGTCCGCTGGCAATTGTGGTCAACATTGTTGGACGAGTAAAAATAAAATAAAAAACAAAAAAAGGAGCAATAATAGCAATCAACCAGAAGCAGAGATTAGGTAGATTCTGTTTCGTGAAGAATGGAGAAAAATGAAGGCGTTTTAAGATATTCACAATAGATTCTCTCTATAGAAATACTTTTTTACAGCAGGGATGTAACATTACAGAAAATGGAAGATTAGCCAGGATATGCAATGATATCTATTGTTGCTTTCTCTGGAATAATATTTTTATAATTCTGTAAGTTGATCTCTTTGCCATTCTGGCTATTAATAATTCTGCTATACCCGCATTCTTTAAGAATATTCCAGACATCTATAAAACTAGAGTTTTCTTCATGGAGTGTATACTGCCCAACCTCAATGATCAGGTAAGGTTTAAAATTTTGTAACGTTTGAATAGCTCCACGTAAAACAGATACTTCGTGCCCATCGGTATCAATTTTCAGTAGATCAACCCTTGATATTCTATTCTCTTCGATAAAGGTATCTAACCTGATAGATGGGGTTGCAACTGCTGACGAAGCAAGACCACCATGATAATGGTGGGATTTCTCGGAATTATGAACAAGTTTCCAACTTGCGTATGCGATCATTTCTGCTTCTTCACAGTTCGTATCAGAAAGAAAACACTTTACTGGAGTAATACTTGTACTTAAGTCTGGATTTAACTCAATATTCCTGAGTAATTTCTTCCATGCAAAATCCGTAGGCTCAAATGCGAAAACTTGTGATTCGGGGAATTGATTGGCAAATTTTAGCGTTGTATCACCGATGTTTGCACCTACATCAAAAATTATTGCATTCTGTGCAATCTTCATATCGCTTTGCTTGAGAAGGTGAGATTGGAATTCTCCGAAGAGGAAGATAGCCAGATCAATTCCTTCACTCAAATCAACTTCATAAGAGATGTTTTTTCTTCTAATGATCTGTACATCCGGTTGACCAAAAAGTTTAACCAACTTATAGAGTAGCTTTGCAATATGGATTTTGATGCGTGTTAAGGGAATTGAGTACATAGACTTTCACTTCTCTCGTTATTGATCGAATTTTTTTATCACAATATTGACAAACATTGCCAGATTATTCATATTGGGATTCAAACATTTTTCGAAGCCAGTCCAAAAAGGAAAACTCCACCCTGGCATCAGACTTTTCATAGATACCCCGCCTGAAAGTAAATATCTAAATGGCATGAATGGGGTGATGGTTTTGATGTTCCATTCAGGAAACTCTCTTTCGAATATTTCTCTGTCGCGCTGAAAAACGATCCAGGGCAAGGCTCCATTGGCACCTGAAAGAGGTCCGGAAGAAGCGAACTCCCACACAGGAGTATCTGCTGAGAAAGTTTCATGGTGGTAATTCTGGTAGATCCCTCGCGACCAGGCAGTAAGCCAGGGTTCGATCATGATCACCGCACCACCTTCCATGATACACCGTGAGGCTTCATGAAGAAAATCTCTAACAGAGGGTAAATGATGGAAAACATTTACCATTACGATAGCGCGCAATGAACTATCTGCAAATGGCAACTTAAGCCCATTCATTACCAGCTTAATATGTGGGAAATATGAAATATCTGATGTGATCACTTCTGGCAGAAGCTGTTCCAGGAAACCACCGCCAGAACCGAGTTCAATAATGCTGCCGTTGCCAGTGGGTAGAGAAGAGATGATATTTTGATACCATTCTTCATAGATCTTGCGCAGGAAAGGTTTATCCTGAATGATCTCGCGACGTAAAATGGTAGTTTTTGGATCGTCGAGATCCAATCCATCTGTGATGGGGTAGGCCAGCAAGTTGCGAAGAAAATGGTTAGACAAATTTCATCTTCCTGGCTGAGAATAACACCATTTTTAACAACAACCAACCATGCTTCCAACGCTGGATGTTGGTGGTGCCGTAAATTCGTTCTCGATAGCGGATGGGAAGGTCCACTATTTTCAGATTCAATTTTGCTGCACCTAACAGCAGGTCAAAATCACCGAACGGGTCAAAGTTTCCAAAGTACAGGCGGTTGGCAACGATACGGTCGTAATCCTTTTTCCAAAGTACCTTGGTGCCGCACAAAGTATCCTTCACAGACTGTCCGAGCAGCCATGAAAAAGCAACACTGAAGAATTTGTTACCCAGGAAATTGAAAAGCTGCATGGCTTTGTCTTCCATTGGGTACACCAACCTGACGCCATTGATGAATTCACCTTTGCCTGCTGCCATCGCATCATAAAAACGCGGCAAGTCTTCTGGTGGAACGGTCAGGTCGGCATCCAGGATCATGAGAATATCACAGGTGGCAGCCGCAAAACCGGTGCGCACTGCGTCTCCCTTCCCTTTACCGGGCTGTTTTAACAGCATACAGTTGGGGCGCAAGTTCATGGAGAGATGTTTTTCTATCTCTTCATAAGTGTTATCGCTGGAATTTCCCTCAACAAAGATCAATTCAGTTTTCGAACCCATTTCAGGAACGCGCCTAAAAATATCGGGTACATTGCCCGCTTCATTTCTGGCTGGCACCACTACGGTAACACTGGGGGCGGGGCTGTTTTCTGCGCAGATTCGCGATTTTGCTACCAGGAAGTTAGAAAGACAAAAAATATTGAACGGCCAGAGCTTTGCCAGAAATTTATTTATAAAGGGGTATACCAGAGGGATGGATAACGGCAGCAGCATTTCCTGCCAGGTATGGATCTGATTGTAATCTGATAACTCCAACAGGTTTTTGAGATCAGGCAGGGTTAACCAGTTTTGCAACAGGTTCGATTTTGCCAGGTGCAATCCATCCGCCATAGCCAACATTGGCTGCCATAAGCGGCTGTACGTATTGATAATGACCCGTGTACTGGGTGAACAAAGTTTTTGAATGTCGGTGAAAAGCGATTGGACATCCCACAGATCGTTTACCAGGTCGCTGAGGATGATGTAATCGAAAGGGGCATGAATTGGTAATAGCTGCGCATCACCCTCGATGAAATACAGTGATGGGTGTTTTCCTTTTGCCTGCAAGAGCATTTCATGCGAAATATCCAGCCCAATACCAAATGCGGGCTGGAGGGATGCCAACAGATCGCCATTGCCACATCCGATTTCTAATACACGCATCCCCTTTGGGATCAGATAGCCGTAAACTTCCTTCAACCGGCGATGGTATGCGCTATTAAAAATATTTTGTTTCTCAAATTGCCTGGCGTTTTGTTGCCAGTGGGCTCTTCTTTTGGATATATAGTTTCGATACTTTTCTGAATTTTCAAACCCTGCTGGCATGAATTGTTCTCCAATAATATTGCGAGATTTTCTTCAGCCGGTATTGTAGAGCAAGAAGGTAGTGTCCCGCTGTTTTAATATCGTGAATTATAACATCAATAGAAAATCATCTGCTCCAGTGGGAAATTCGAAAGGTTTACAAGACAGTTAAGTATGCCACTATTCTTTCTGCGATTAGAATTAGAAGATCAAACCACCCCAGATAAAATCAGTGAACCCGGGTGTGGGATACTTGCCAATCTACAGAAAATGAGCGATTCTGTAAAGTAGTATTTTACAAAAACACCCCTTTTCTGTAAAATAGCGACCCCAACGCTGCTGGAACAAAGGAACCCTTGATCGCTCCTCCTGTATGAAACATCTTGTTGGT
>JBDKSY010000279.1:0-7273 GCA_039680395.1 Anaerolineaceae bacterium
GCACGCCTTCGATGATCTTTACCGGTCTGGCAAAGTACGCTATTTTGGTGTCAGCAATCACACTGCTGCTCAAATCGAATTATTGCAAAAGTACCTGCATCAACCGGTCATTACCAACCAGGTGGAGTTCAATCTGATACACACGCATTTACTGGACGAAGGCATTATGTTCAACCAGAATAGTGCATTGCTGACGCGCAATGAAGGCACCATTGAATATTGCCGCCTGCACAATATCACATTGCAAGCCTGGAGCCCGCTGGCGCGCGGTAGATTGACCAGCGACCAGGTAGAGACACCAACTGAAAGTTTTTCGGAGGCAGCCAAAATGGTAGCTCAAATGGCTCAGGAAAAAGGGGTATCCCCTGAAGCCATCCTGATCGCATGGATCCTGCGTCATCCGGCGTACATCCAACCGATCATAGGCAGCACCAATCCCATGCGCATCAAGGCTGCATGTCAGGGAGATGGTGTTCTGTTGAATCGTGATGAGTGGTACCGCCTGTTTCGGGCAGGCAGAGGAGAGGATCTTCCGTAAGGGATCATACGGCTGTGGAAAAACTGGGATCACCTGGATGTGAGTGAGGTCAAGTATTTGTTGCTGTGATTGTACTCGCTCTATCCGTAGCGAATGTGAACGAGTTCATCAATTCTCAGACACGCGGGCAAACGGTTTACTTAGCTTTCCCCAATTCTCCTGTTCTTAAAAGGTAAGTGAAAACATTTGCCAACACAGGATCAAAATGCATGCCTGATTGTTCACGAATATACTTGATCGCTTTTTCATATGACCAGGCTTTGCGATATGGGCGATCAGACGTCAGAGCGTCGAAGACATCTGCTAATGCGAACATGCGGGCAGACAAAGGAATTTCAGATCCTTTCAGACCGCGTGGGTATCCACTTCCATCCCATTTTTCATGGTGGCAATAAGGAATATCCAACGCAGGGCGTAAGTATTCAATGGGATAAAGCATATCATAAGCCAGTTGTGGATGACGTTTCATGATCCCCCATTCTTCCTCTGTCAGGTTGCCTGGCTTCAGTAATATTTTATCGGGTACTCCTAATTTACCAATATCGTGTAAAAGTGCTCCACGCCAGATGTGAACGATCTTATTTTCATTAATGCCCATACGATAAGCGAGACGTAAAGTGAGGTCAGTGACGCGCCGGGTATGATTTTCTGTCTCATTATCCCGCAGATCGAGTGCTCTTGACCAGCCTTCAATGGTGGCATTATACGCCACTGCCAGATCAAGGTTGGATTGCTGCAAGCTCTTGAACAATGTGGCATTATCCATGGCAATTGCCACCTGACCAGCGAGTGTATCCAGAAAATCGAACCATTCAATCTCAGGGTTGATCGCAGAACGATGAAAAACTTCTAAAACACCTTTAACCTCATCTTTTACGATCAATGGTAGCGCATAATGAGCCACAAAACCTTCTTCGGGGATCTTCTTGATCCGTGAGCATTCTGAATCTGGTGTTATTGTATTATCAGAAACCCCGATGATACGTCTTTCGCGTGCAGCCTGTCCGGCGTGCCCTTCACCTATATTTTCATGGAATTTTTGTGATGCTTGTGAGATGAAACCTAACCCTGCAGCGAATTCCAGGGTTTGAGTTTGCGGGTCATATTGCAGGATATCTGCTGCGTCTACATGGAGCTGGAGTGTGATGTGGCTTAAAAGGGTATCCAAAAGTAAGTGAAGATCAAGCGTTGAGCTTATTGCATGATCAATATCATGTAAAGTAGTGAGATGCTTGAGCTGTTGCTGGGTCTGGTCTTGCAGTCTTGCTCGATGGATGGCATTGCCTGCAATCTCAGAAACGGTAGTTAGAAGCCGGACATCCTCTTCACCCAACTGGCGGGGTGCTTGCACCGCAATGAACAAAGCTCCGATGGTTTCAGTCTCTGCCCGGATCGGTACACATATTCCTCCCCAGGCAGAAGGTACTTCAACAAATACAGATCTGTTGAAAAGAGGGTCATGAGCAAATTCAGGTGAGATGTGTGCTTCACCTGTTTGATAAACGGTGCCAACTATCCCCTCTCCAATTGTCAGGTTTGGCTTTTTTATTTGCGTAAACCAGCCACTCGAGGTGTTCCGGTACAGATATTTTGTGTGATTATCAAATAGCCAGATGGCACCTGTATCGGTTTCTACCATACTCAGGGTTTCTTCCAGGAGGTGAGGAAGTATTTCATCCAGGGTTTGAACCCCGCGAAGGATAGTGGAGATACGGTTGACAGCCTTCTGGTATGCCAGTTGCTTCTTGACTTCTTCCTCTGCCAGTTTCCGTTCAGTGATGTCTTTTACGCCGCCGTAGACACCGATATACTTTCCGGTTTGTTCATCCATTACGGGATGAGCGTACACGCGCACCCAGGCTAAGGAGCCATCTTTCTTGTTTGTTCGGATCTCAGAAATGATAGATTGATTTGCTTTTAAATTTTCCTGATCATGATCATCAATTACCAGATCATCCGGATGGAGAGATGCGCGCCATCCACCAACTGCGTTGTATTCTTCCATGGTGTATCCGGTAATGGTCCCAAACGCTCCAGCAGTCCAGATCAAAGAAAACTTACCATCGCTTCCAAGCCGGCTCTCGAACATATAATCAGATGCTATGGAAGAGATCATCTGGTAACGCTTTCTATTTTCTTGCAGCGCTTTTTCTGATAGCTTTTGCTCTGTGATATTACGCGCAATACCCTGATATCCGGTTATTTTTCCCTGTCCATCTACTCTGGGAGTGATGCGATCAGATATCCAGATATAGTCATTTGCTTTGAGACTCCATATGCGATATTCTCGGTCTACTGGAATCTTGTTGGCCAGCAAAATTTGTGCAGCTTTTTCCACTTGTGATATATCATCAGGATGGATAGAATTTTTTAGCGATCCATAGCGGTTAATATAATCAGAACTGGATGGTGAATTTATTTTTTCGAATCCAAGGGTTTCATTAGCTCGTGGACTGATAAAGATTAATTTTCTTTCGGATGGGTCTTTCCCCAAAGCGACCTGGTAAAAAATATCAGTCGCATTTTCGACCAGCAGTCGAAATCTTTCTTCGCTTTTCTGCAAATCCTTTTCCGCCCTTTTTCGTTCGGTGATATTTACTGCCATAATGAGGGCATAATCTTTCGCTTTAAAGCGGATATGCTGAATGGATACAAGCCCTGTAAGGAATTTTCCTGATTTTGTCTGTACAATTAATTCAACGTTTTTGACTTCGCCTTCTTCTGAGAATATCTGAAAGATTTCCATCCAGTATTCTGGATTGCAATACATGTCTACATCTAATGGAGAACGCCCGATAAGCTCTTCTCGTGTAAATTCCAAATATTCGAGAAAACTATCATTCACCTCTACACAAATTCCTTCAGGAAAGGATATGATCACCATGGCAGCAGGGTTGAACTTGAAGGTTTTATGGAAGATCTTTTCAGTTTCTTCTAGCAGTTCTTCAACCTGTTTCCTTTCGGTGATATCCTGGGTCGTTCCAGCGATATGTACTGGTTTGCCATTCTCATCAAAGATCGCTTCCCCTTTGCTTTGCAAATGACGAATCGTATTGTCTGGTGAAAGTACCCGAAAATTACACACTTGAGAGTGACCTGTTACCTGTAGTTCTTGAAGAAATGTTTTTACAGCTTCTCGATCTTCAGGGTGGATCAATTTCAAGAAGGATTCAGCAGTATGGGTAAAGGCAGCTGGTGAAATACCCAGAAGGCAATACATCTCATCAGAAAAATGGATCTTACTGGTAACAACATCAAATTGCCACCCGCCCAGATTGGCAATCCGCTGAGCTTCTGATAGCAGACGCATTTCATTTGCGAAAGATTCTTTTGTCGGTTTAAATTCGGGAATTTCACTTATCAGGATACAGATCCCGTCAGGCGAGGGGTAGATGTAATTCTTGAATTGTGCACCCCAGGGGCTATTTTTTCCTTCGAGGATGATGGTAGCCTGTGTTTCCTGGGCATTCGTTAAGGCTCTGGAAAAAGGGATTTCTTTTCCATCAGGAAATACTTCAAAAAAGTTTTTACCAATAAGATCATCTGAACTTCGCTGAAGCAGTTTAATTGCTTGTGAATTGGCATAAAGGAAATTCAGATTTGTATCTATTAATACAAAACCATCTGGTAGATGATCGAGTGCGTTAGTAAATTTGCTTATTGAAAAATTTTGTAAGTCATTTCCTTCTGATTTTTGAACCTTATTGCCTTCTGTCTTCTGCCGATAATTACCTGTTAAAAGCACATTCTGCACTGTATTCTCCTGGAAACATCAGAACGATGTGCGATTTCTGTATAAAAAACGCTTTGTGCGAAAGTGTAAGCGACCAGATAGTAGCGGATTTACAGTTGGGTCTATTTTAACATAATATTTAACTATATTTCAGTAAAAAAATTTCTTATAAAGTGAATAATTTGTTAAATCCATATTAAATTCACTTATTCAGAGAATATTTCAACTCGTATAGCATCCGGGATTACTACATTTCCTCCATGATACCTCTGATGTTCTGGATAAAAGATCATCTCAGATGAGCATTTATTTATCACGCTTTCTTGGATGATCATCCAATTATTCATAGAAGTTGAAATAGTTTTATACATTTTTCTCTAATGACAATTTGGCACACTATCAAACATAGAATGCCAGGAATCTAAAAGACCATTTTCTGGATCAATTCGCCATCAATTGGCTGCAAAGAGTGCCCAATATAGACCCATTCAGGATCTGCAGCTTGCAGAGTCAAAAGACTTTTCGGAAGCAGATCCCAATTGGTTGCCAACAGGCTTTGTAAAGCAGGTTTTGGAAATCCCCCCAATAGATCACCGGCAAAAATGATATTCTCTACCAGTTTCAAGCAAGTATGCCCAGGTGTATGACCAGGCGTATGGAGAACCAGGGCTTCAAAGCCATAGCGTTCCAATGTATCACCATCATCCAATATAAAGTCTGGAGGGGTGGCTGGTAGAGGGTGGAAGTAGTTTACAAGTTTTTGAGCAGGTGGATAAATAAATCCATATCTATGTGTAGTGCCAAGGGACGATCTGCTAGCCGCCATACTTTCAGCATCTTCAGAATGTACTCCGATCAAAGCTCCGGTCAGGTTCCGCAAGGCAGATGCACTGCCATAGTGATCGTAATGAGCATGTGTGATCCAGATCACCTTAAGATCATGACGCCCAATTTCATTCATCTTTTTTAGTACTGGATCTTCCTGGTCTGGGGAGCCACTATCTACCAGGAACAATCCATGAGATGTTTCGACCAGGAAAGCAATTCCCAGGCCGCAGGATATGGGATGGATTTGTGGCATAGTCTCCTAAGAAGAGTTAAAAACGAAAATCCATGGAAATGCTGCAATAAAATTTACAACACT
This sequence comes from Anaerolineaceae bacterium, assembly GCA_039680395.1. GTDB lineage: Bacteria > Chloroflexota > Anaerolineae > Anaerolineales > Anaerolineaceae > UBA4782. The sequence goes on from JBDKSY010000279.1 coordinate 5,416, forward strand.
CAAAAATGTTATCAGGATCCTTCTGGAAAACCAAGGATCCTGATGATCATAAACCTCTCCTACACCGCCATTCTGCAAACAGCGTCTGATTGTTTTTGTGGTAGAGAAACGCGCTCTTCTGTAGAGCTGGTTGGATATGCAAAATCGGATCACATCAGTCATTATTATGTATATTACTGGCGATCATCTTTGCCACCTCAACAATAATAAGAAGAAGCAGAGCGATCCCGGCGATGATACCCCATTCCATCAAGGATAATGGCACAATGCCAAGTACATTGCGCAAACCAGGGATCAAGAATGCGATCAATGCTGTTGCTAATCCGGCAATAATCGTCCAAAAAAGCGGTTTATTTTCGTGCAGGGGAACCATTTTCCAGATTGGACGGCGCATGGAGCGGTAGGCAAAGATATAGATCATGGAATTGACCGCAAAGCTTGCAAAGACCATACTGCGTCCTTCTACCACATTGCCATGGATCGTGCTGAAATGGTTGAAGATCAAAAGGGCAAAAACTGAACTGACAACACTGATCACTCCAATAAGGCTTAATCCGAGATGAGTCAGGATTGGAGCATTCTTTGACTTTGGAGGTTCATCCATGATGCCTTTTTCTTTTGGTTCAAATCCTAATACGATATCCGATGGCCCATCACAGATCAGATGGATCCATAGGATTTGAGCCACGGCCAAAGGGGCAGGCCATTGTAACAGCATGGCAATAAAAATTGTCAGCACTTCGGCGAATGAGTTTGAGAGCGTATAAGCAACTACTTTCCGGATATTTTGAAAGATGGTACGCCCCTCTTCAACAGCTGCTACCACCGTGCGGAAGTTGCTATCCATGAGAACCAGATCGGCGGTTTCTTTCGCTACGTCAGTGGCTGAGTTGACCACCACACCAATATTGGCGCGTTTCAGGGCAGGAGCATCGTTCACTCCATCACCGATCATGGCGGTCACCTGATTGCTGGCTTGCAGTGCTTTGACGATGCGGAGCTTGTCATTAGGGCGAATACGGGCAAATACCGCCACATGATTGACCACTTGTTGAAGCTGCTGGTCATCGAGTTGTGCCATTTCTTCACCATCAATGATCCTGTCTCCGTCACGAAACAATCCAATATTGTGGCCGATGCGTTCAGCAGTAAGGCGATAATCACCCGTGATCATGCACACTCTGATCCCGGCATGTTGCGCAACTTTCACTGCATCTATCACACCCTCTCGTATAGGATCTTCCATACCAAGCAGCCCAACCCAAATATATCTTTCATGCTCTTCCAATATTCCCATTGGACGATAAGCCAACCCAAGTAAACGGAGACCTTCGCCAGCCCATTCATCAATCTGCAAGAGAATGCGGTTTTTCTCTGCCTGGTCTACCTGGCACATCTCCAAGACAATTTCTGGTGCACCTTTTAGAAAATTGAAGCTTCCACGACCATTCACTTTATTGGCAGTGATCATGTACTTGGTTTCACTGGTAAAAAGTTCTTCTGCCAATCTTTCAGATTCATCAAACAGGTCCTGAATATTTCTATCATCATTCAGAGATTGAGCGTATTCCCATAAAGCAACATCTACAGGACCTTCCAGGTTGTTACACAGTATCATGGTTTCCAGCGCACGCGCACGGTCGGTGAAGTCAACATGGTTTACACGCATTCGTCCTTCAGTAAGCGTTCCCGTTTTATCGGTGCAAATGGTGGTTACTGAACCCAGAGTTTCCACTGCCAGCAAGCGCTTTACCAGGCCATTCCGCTTTAGGATCTTCCGCATGCCCAGCACAAGGATGACTGTAACGGCAATAAGCAATCCTTCGGGCACGGCTGCAATTGCCAGAATGATAGATGT
>JBDKSY010000280.1:0-2626 GCA_039680395.1 Anaerolineaceae bacterium
AAAATTCATCAGTCGGTAAAAAGGGGAAGATGCCCCAGCGAAACGATATTTCTCCATTTCGCCAGTTCTCCTTCGGTGAAAATGGCTGCTTCACCGACGACCTGTGCGCCAGCTTTCTGCATCACAAGGCGCATTCCCTGCAGTGTCGAGCCAGTGGAAATCACGTCATCCAGAATGATGACTCGTTTTCCCTGTAACAGTACCTGATCTTTTTCATCCAGGAATAAAGTCTGTGGCTCGCCAGTGGTAATCGAAAGAGTTTCAGCACTCAGAGCATTTCCCATATAGGGTTTGTAAGATTTGCGCAGTACGATGTATGGTTTGGTGGTTTCGATGCTTAACATATGTGCCAGTGGGATACTTTTTGTTTCAGCGGTAACGATGGCATCATACAATACGGTTTTTAACTTTTCAGCCAGCTCTTTGGCGCAGGCTGAGACAAATTCGGTATCACCTAAAATATTGAGAATGGCAATACGCAGCCCTGGCTTTACTTCAAATAAAGTCAGTTCGCGGTGCACTCCAGCAATATCTATTCCATAAGTCTGTCTTTTCGTCATAATAACTTCCTCCCAGCTAGGATCAAAATGAGAGATAACAACCTGAAAGTTTATCACAATTTTGATCCTTAAAGATTATACATTGTGATCAGTGGAAAAATACCATTCATCGAAATGAAAATTTCATATAGTGGTGAATAATTAAGAGGAGGATTACAATCTGGTAAACTATATTTTGGTGACAATTTTTCATTCCGAAGGTGGAGACACACAGCTTTGAACGGATTGTCTTTTTTTGCTCTTTGCAATCTGCTGATGCTCGCGAATCCTAAAAATTATCTTCACCTGTTTTGACATTTACTCAAAAAATTTCTCAGGGATATCCTTTGATGATGAACACCATTCTTCTATTAGGAAAATTCATAGGCTGGATAGTTTTATGGGGGTGGGGTGGCTGGTGGATCACCCGCAAGGTATTTCACCTCAAACCATCCGAACAACTACTTGTCGGGCTGGGTTTGGGCTTGCTGCTGGAAAACTGGCTGGCAAACCTGTTGGGGCGTTGGATCGCTGTACCTCTGGCATTCTGGTTGGCAGCGCTGATCGTGTTCATTGCAGGTGCTCTGGTCAATTTATTTCCAATAAAAGCTCAGACATGGCGTGATTGGCTGGCACTGCCGGTGAGACCCTGGCAGGTAGTTCTCCTTCTGGTATTGACCATGGTTTTTACCCAGGTGGGACGCGGGTTGGCAATTTTCGATGATTATCAAAACCTTCCAGTTTCATCCTTTCTGGCTGCTGGCGATATTCCTCCTCATTTCCCGCTCGACCCAAATGTGGATTTCGGATACCATTATGGTGGGTTATTGCTCACAGCTCAGTTCATGCGCATCATTGACCTGCCACCCTGGACAGCCATTGACCTTTCGCGGGGGTTTACGTTTGCACTATCAATTTTGCTTTTAGCGCTCTTTGTGCGGCGTATCACCAACAGCTCTTTAGCGGCATTCTTGAGTGGATTGGTCACTGTCTTTGCCGGAGGTACCCGCTGGCTGCTGCTTCTTCTGCCAGCTTCAATATTAGAGAGGATCTCACCTGCAATTTCAATGATCGGTACATCATCCGCTACCGCCAGCGATCTGGTTTCTGCCCTGACGTCTCCCTGGGCATTCGAAGGCGGAGGAGCCTGGGGATTGCCATTTGCTTATGTGAATGGGATCGCAAATACAGGAGTATTGGGATACCTGGGTGGAGCAGGGCGTTTGGGTAGCGTGATCGCGGGTGTGCTACTGCTTACACACAACCGATGGAAAGGTTGGAAAGGGGCAGTAGTCACTGCTATTGTTGTAGCAGCATCTGCATTAAGCAATGAAGTCAGCTTTTTGGGGATTGGTGTTGGTTTGGCTATCGTGGCAATAGTGTATATTATTCAGCACCGTACCTTGCGATTTCCAAAAACTCTGTGGATGTGGATCGGTATTTACTTCATTGCGTGTATAGCTGCAATCTTTCAGGGTGGAGTGCTGACCGGGGTAGTCGGAAATCTCTTTACTCCTGCCGCAGAAGGGGCACGCCAATCTTATTTCTCATTTGGATTCAAGTTAATATGGCCACCCGCTGTACTTTCCAGCCATTTGGGATCCCTTTCGCTGATAAGCCCTGCTCAATTACTGGTTGCATTGGCTGAACTTGGTCCTGTCATCCTGCTGATACCTCTCATTGTGGTATGGGGTATCAAAGCGTATCGATTTCAACGCTGGTATGAGGCCGCACTTATCTTTACCGGTCTGGCATCCCTGCTGTTGATCTTTGTGCAATACACCGGTAATGCAGGTCCAACGGCATTGATCAGGGTTCAAAGTAACATTTTGGGTGTTTGCAAAACCTTTTCCATTCCATTGCTCTGGTTCTGGTTAAAACGCCGTTCTGAGAACATCAAAGCACTGACCGGGGGATTGGTTCTTCTCAGTCTATTTGGCGGGATGGTACTTTTTGGTTTTCAACTGCTCTCTGTTCCAAAGCCAGTATATTCGACATTCCTTACCGCCCTGGATGATCAAATGTATCGGAAGTACTGGAATCAATTACCAGAAGAAAGCCTGATCTTCGATCCGGTAGCCTCGCGC
>JBDKSY010000281.1:0-2481 GCA_039680395.1 Anaerolineaceae bacterium
GTGGGTGGCGTTTCGGCTGTATCAGGAAGCAGTACGGTGATTTGATCCATGGGAATACCCAGAGTCTCCGATGCCAGGCGCAGCAAACCCATGCGTGCCCCCTGCCCGTATTCATGCTGGCTGGCTCTCACGAGAACCTTCCCATCTGCATCCATCTCAGCGACAGCACCAGCATCTTCTGGGATGTTGTGACCAAAGCCAATATTCTTCACAGCACAGGCAACACCCACTCCAATTTTCTTTCCTTCAGATGCCTGAGGAACTGGTGTCTTCTTATACACATCACGCGCAGCTTCAATCGTCTGCTTTATAGAAACGACACCTGGCTCCAGTAAGTGGTCAGATGCCGTTGGTAAACCAACATCAAGACCATTGATCAGGCGAAATTCAAATGGATCAATATGAAGTGCTCTTGCCATAGCATCCATCTGCTGCTCAAGAGCAAATGCCACCTGATTCACCCCAAAACCGCGCATTGCGCCAGAAAGCACATTATTGGTGTACCATGACCAGCCACGGAGCTTCAGATTTGGAACGTAATACGGACCCGCGCCAAAAACAATGGTATTTTCCAGGATATCAATGCCCAGTGAGGCATATATACCCGTATCGAGTAAGACTTCCTGTTCAATAGCCAGAATGTGACCTTGAACATCTGCACCTGTTTTGTAATGGATCCAGGATGGATGCCTTTTGACGTGCACTCGCAGCGATTCCTCGCGTGTCAAAACCATTTTGACAGGTCGTTGGGTCTTGAGTGCACCTAAAGCAAGGAATTGCTGAATGATCATATCCTCTTTTCCACCGAAAGCTCCCCCTGGCGGGATCTGGATCACTCGGATCTTATCTTCAGGTATTCCCAATATTTCAGAAAGTTGTGTCCGGTCATCAAAGGCTGTCTGTGTACCGATCTTGATCGTTACAACGCCATTTTCATCCACGTATCCCAGACCTGATTCCGGTTCCAGATATCCGTGTTCAACCAATGGGGTTGTATAATCGCCCTCTACGATGACAGCGCATTTGGCAAATGCATCTTCAACATCACCACGAACGATTTCTGTATGATGAAGAAGATTGCCATCTTTATGTAACTTTGGAGCGTCAGGTTTGGCTGCAGCTTCAGGTGTAAAGATACCCGGCAGTTCTTCATAATCTACGCGAATTTTTGAGAGCGCCTCATTTGCCTGATCAACAGTTTCAGCGTATACACATGCCACTGGATCACCAATATAGCGAACCATGTCCGATGCGATCGCAACCTGATCACGGACCACCACCCCTGCCTGATTCACACCCGGGATATCATCTGCAGTTACGATCCCGACGACACCCGGCATTTTTTTCGCTTCGCTGAGATCTATTTTCAGAATCCGAGCATAAGGATACGCTGCCCATAAGATCCTGCCATGCACCATGTTGTCAATGAATAGATCATCACCGTATTTATTCTTCCCGGTAACCATATCCACAGATATCGAAGGAATTAATGGTGTGCTTATTTCATTAACACTCTTAACAGTAGGCTGGGTTGCTCCAGATGCAATTCTCTCTGCTGCCAGCTCGATCGCCTCGAATATTTTTACATACCCCGTGCACCGGCAAATATTGTGGTTTACGGTGAGGGCTTTCTTGATTTCATCACGAGTTGGATGAGGGTTACTATCCAGTAGCGCCTTTGATGCCATGATCATGCCGGGGGTGCAAAAGCCGCATTGAACTGCTCCTGCTTCGACAAATGCCTGCTGAATGGGATGTAAATGTCCAGGTTTTGCCAGATTCTCTATTGTCTCAATGGTTGCACCAGTAACACGTTCCATTTTGACCAGGCAAGATCTGGCTGCTTTGCCATTCATTATTATGGTACAAGCCCCACAATGCCCAGTTGAACAACCTTTCTTTGCACCTAAAAGGCCCAGGCGTTCTCGCAAGAAATCAACGAGAACCATTTTTCCAGGCACCGTTGCACAAATTTCTTCCCCATTTACTGTGAAGTGCGCTTCAATTTCTGGAGAATCAATAAATGACATTCGTTTCCTCCCAGCTACTAAAAGTATCTTCGTTTCTGCAAGATTGATAAAGCTGAACCAGATATTTTTTCATAGATAAGTTATTTAATGACTACACAGCCTGGAACTGGACAAACCTGTGCACATAACCCACATCCCACACATTTTTTCTCCACGACTTGAGCTGTTCTATTGGGATAGAACTTTATAGCCTGATGACCACCATCACGGCACGCAACATAGCACAGTCCGCAATGGATACAGGTTTCTTGATCAATTTGTGAATAAACCTTGATTCCGTGAGGGAGACCATCATGCTCGAGCAAACGCTTCAAGGACAGCCCTACAATATCCATTGGGCTTGAATATCCTTTCTGTTCCAGCCATCGAGTCATACCATCACATAGATCGTCAATGATGCCGAATCCACGATGCATCACTGAAGTGCATACCTGAAGCGTTGTGGATCCTA
>JBDKSY010000282.1:0-5574 GCA_039680395.1 Anaerolineaceae bacterium
GCTTCCTACAAAGGATACTGCTCAGACCTTACCCGCGGTCTGATACTTCCTCCCGCGCCTGATGTTTTTTATCAGATCCATGAGATTGTTGTGCAGGCTAACCAGGCAGGAAGAGCAGCCTCAAAACCCGGCGTTGCCTGTTGTTCTCCCGATCAGGCAGCTCATGAATTCATCCAACACAAAGGGTATGGTGAATATTTCACCCATCGCGTGGGTCATGGCATTGGGATGGAAGAACACGAACCCCCTTATTTAAATGCAGCCAACACAGAACTCTTCCAACCTGGGATGGTTTTCACGATCGAGCCCGGCATTTACTTGCCAGGGCAAGGCGGTGTACGCATTGAAGACGATGTGGTGATTACCCATCAGGGTGCAGAAACATTAAGCACTCTCTCAAGAGACCTTTATGTCATTGAGTAGCAGCATCCCGCCAACGATCATACCTGGTGCAGAGCCATTCCTCTTTCCAGGCAACGATATCGGAGTCCTTCTCAGTCATGGATTTACCGGTGTACCACGAGAAATGCGCGCGATGGGAGCCTATCTCAACCAACAAGGGTACACCTGCCTGGGCATCCGTTTATCCGGGCATGCCACCCGGGTGGAAGACCTGGATCATTGCACCTGGCAGAATTGGTACACAGATGTATTGGATGGAATTTCACTCCTCCGCTCCAATTCGAAACACATTTTTCTGGCTGGTTTATCGTTGGGCGGTATTCTCACTCTGTTTACCGCCTCTCAAGTCCATGACCTGGCGGGTGTGATTGCCATGTCAACCCCCTTCGTCGTCAGAACAGATTGGAAATTGAAGTACATCCATCTCTTCAAACATTTTGTAAAGCGCATCGAAAAAGGAACTCCTGACTGGGAAGATAAAGAAGCGCTCTCGCATCACCTTGAATACCCGTATATGCCAGTCGCAGGAGTAGTTCAGGTAAATGAATTATCCTTACAGATGCGCACAGGTTTATCGCAAATTACTTCACCCGTTTGCCTGATGCATTCCCGGGGAGACAAAGGTGTTCCGTTCGAAAGCATGGCGCAAATCTACCAGGCAATTGGAAATAAGAACAATGAGCAGGTAACCATCGAGCGTGGCAGCCATACCATGACGTGCGACTGCGAGCGTCAGACTGTATTTACAGCAGCCCATGCTTTCATCCAGAAAGTAATTTCACAGTGAACCGGAATTATCTATTGGTTTGCGCCTCCATGTTCCTATGGGGGTTGGGTGAAAGCATGTTTTTGATCTTCCAACCTCTCTATCTGCAACAATGGGGAGCATCACCCGTTCTCATTGGCACATTGCTGGGCGCAAACAGCTTTGCCATGGCATTGGCAGTACTTCCAGCAGGATATCTTGCCGACCGCTGGGGGGAGAAGCCCGTTATGTTACTCTCATGGATCATTGGCATGGTGGCAGCCTGGGGAATGGCACTGGCAAACAATATGTTGTTTTTTGCGATTTCGATGTTTTTCTACTATTCTTCAGTCTTTGGAACGCCAGCCATCAATAGCTATGTGATCAGTGTTCGCGGAAAATTGAGTGTAGAGAGAGCTTTAACTCTTCAATCGGTGGCTTACAATTTGGGTGCCGTTATTGGCCCCTCTCTGGGTGGATGGATTGGTACGGAAGTAAATATTAGAACCATTTATTACTTTTCTTCGTCTATTTTCATGATCTCGACAGTTGTTGCATTGTTCATTCAAAAACTGCCCAAGCAGCATAAAATGGAACAAGAAAGATCAAGTGGGATTCGTAGTTTTCCTCCACGTTTTTGGGGTTTCATTTTCTTATCGGCTCTATCGGTCTTCGCCCTTTATCTGCCACAGCCATTGAATTCTAATTTCCTGCAAAATGTCAGAGAATTGGATTTCACTTTAATAGGGCGTCTTGGCACGATCGGCAACCTGGGGAATGTGATGATCATGTTACTGTTAGGCAATATTCCCGCCTATTATGGCATTCTGATCAGTCAATTCCTGGTTGCTTTGTTCTCCTTGTTCATCTGGAAAGGTACCAATTTTCTTTGGTACTCTGCAGGATTTATTTTCCTGGGAGGTTTCCGCCTGGGACGCAGCATGCTGGTAGCATTTGCCCGCCAGTTGGTAGACCACACCAAAACTGGCCTGGCATACGGATTCCTCGAATCAGCCAATGCATTCGCTGTTCTCTTCGCCCCTTTGCTCGCTGGCTTTTTATATGATCAGAAGCCAGAAAGTATCTATATGACTTCCATTGTCATACTTTCGTGTACATTTTTAACCACTGCAGTGTTTCTATATTTCATTCAAAAAAATGTCAATAAAGCAATAATAAACCTTCAACAAACAGAAAGCGAAGAAGCATGAACTATGAAATTCTCGTCCTGGGAATGCTGCAGAACAATACGTATGTCCTGTTTGATGACACAAATAAGCATGCGGTAGTAGTTGATCCAACCAATTCCATATCTCCAGTAATTGACCTGGTGAGATCAAGGAACGCATCAATAAGTGCCATTTTGATCACCCATGCCCATTTCGATCACATCATGGGTTGCGAAGAATTGAAAGAAGCGTATCCCAATGCCGGGATCTATCTGCACAAGGATGATCTGCATCTATGGAAGAACCACGGTGGAGCTGATGCTTTCGGGTTTGAAATTGGGTCTTTACCAGAACCAGATCACCTTCTTGAGAAAAACATAACCATCACCATTGGAGAACTTTCATTCCAGGTGTTTCATACTCCTGGGCACACACGAGGGCATGTGATCTATTATTCAGCCAATGATGGTGTAGCATTCTGTGGTGATCTGATCTTCGCAGGCGGGGTTGGTCGCACAGATCTCCCGGGAGGAGATTTCACGCAATTATATGAGAGCATCCAAAATGTTATCTACACCCTGCCCGGCGATACTATTCTTTTGCCAGGTCATGGTGAACAAACAACCGTGGCAAAAGAAAAATCCAGCAATCCTTACGTATAAAATCTAAAGTACCATTTATCGCCTTTTCTTCACAAGAAGGTATTTGTCGAGATAAATATTAAATCCCCGCCATTGAGGGCGGGGATTTAAGGGGTGGGTGCTTGATTTTCTCAATAGATTTTGGAAATTTATATTCACACTCTATTGGAACAGAACCTTTTATTTGGCGTATTCCACAGCACGTGTTTCGCGAATTACCGTTACCCTGATCTGACCAGGATACTGCATGGTTTCCTCGATCTTTTTGGCAACTTCCTTTGCCAACCGGGTAGATTCGAGGTCATCAATATCTTCCGGCCGTACAATGATACGAACTTCACGCCCGGCCTGGATTGCATAACTTTGCAGCACACCCTTATGCGAGTTGGCAATCTCTTCCAGTGCGCGCAAGCGTTTAATATATTGCTCAAGGTCTTCACGACGTGCCCCGGGACGAGCTCCTGAAATGGCATCCGCAGCTTCAACGACAATCGCTTCGACACTTTCTTGATCTGTCTCATGGTGGTGAGAAGCAATGCTGTTCACAACCAGCGCATTTACACCATATCGTTTCGCAAATTCAGCACCAATGACCGCGTGGGTACCTTCTGTATTGTGATCCATTGCCTTGCCAAGATCGTGCAGCAGGCCACCTGCTTTGGCAACTTCTACATTCGCGCCTAATTCAGCAGAGATGATGGCAGCCAGTTTCGATACTTCAACGGCATGGGCTAACTGGTTCTGACCATATGAAGTACGATATTTCAACCGCCCAAGCATGCGAATGATCTCTGGGTGCAGTCCGGCGACACCAGCATCATAAGCTGCCTGTTCGCCCGCTTCTACAATTGATTTTTCGACTGCTGCCTGTTCATCTGCCAGTACTTTTTCGATATGAGCAGGATGGATCCTGCCATCCAGGATCAGACGTTCGAGCGAACGACGGGCAATTTCACGCCTGACTGAATCGAAGCAGGAAATGGTCACCGATTCGGGAGTATCATCTACAATCACATCCACGCCGGCAGCCTGTTCAAATGCCCGAATATTTCGGCCATTTCGTCCCACGATCCTACCTTTCATTTCCTCATTCGGCAGTGGCACAATCGAAGTGGAAACACTGGCAACATGATCAGAAGCAACCCGCTGAATAGAATCCGCAATGATTTCACGGGCACGCTGCTCACCTTCTGCACGTGCTTCTGATTCAATTTGACGGATAATTCTCGCCATATCATTATGAGCATCTTTTTCTGTGTCTGCAAGAAGCTGCACACGAGCCTCATCAATTGTCATTTCAGCTACACGCTGCAGTTCTTCCATCTGCTTTTCAAATAATTTTTCAACTTCATTGGCTCGTTTATCCATTGCACTTTGCCGTTTATTCAGCGATAGTTCGCGCTGTTCGACCCGCTCAATACGCTGATCAATTTCAGTACGACGTTTCTGCAATCGGTCTTCTTCTCGAGCCAGATCCGTACGTCGGCGGGTAATTTCTGCTTCGTTCTCCTGTAATGCTTTATATGCCTGGTCACGGGCTTCCAGTTCAATCACATTCGCAGAATCACGGGCTGCCAGAACAATGTTTTCAGCCTTTTCCTGCTGTTCAGCAAAAAATTTCTTTATCCGTGCTTTCGTAATAAGAAACGTCACCAGTGCAATGATCCCAAGGCCGACCAAAATAATTATCAATTCCAAAAGCCAAGTATTATTTCCTAACATGTCTTATTCCTCATAAGTTCCTATAGTCTCAGTAGAACGATCAGGATGCAATTTTTGCCAGGTTTCATTTACAATTGGTTTAATGATGGAATAAGAGAAACCCAATCTTCCCAGGTAGCCACCCAACCGGTTACGAAACGTATTCCAATCTGTTCCAATCAACCGTCTTTCATACTTGAGTGCTGCTTGTTGAGCCTGGATTTCTTCGTCAGGAGCGCTGGCAAGTGCTTCCGTGATAACCTCATCAGATACGCCTTTTTGTTTTAACTCATATCGAAGGGCACGATGGCTGCGGGGACGAAAGGCTGCTCGATTGTCAATCCATTGATGTGCAAACATCTCATCACCAATGAGGTGTTGATCTTCGAGCCTGGAAAGAGTCAATTCAATGATCTCGGGGTGAAAGCCCACCTGGCTTAATTTTTCTTGTACTTCATGAACTGAACGTGGTCGAAAACTGAGAAAGTGGATCGCTCTTTGATAGCAGGTTTCTTGTTCTTCCTGAGTCAAAAGAGATTGAATTTTCTCATCGGACAATATCTGTCCAACACGGAGCCAGGCAGCAACTACATTCGATAGTCCAAAAGCGAACTTATCATCCAGGTAAATATTTACCCGATCAGTATGTTTCTTTTGAGATTCGATTGCAGTTATTACCCCAGACATAAAAACACAGCCATCCACCTTGCAGGTGTGACTGTGCTAGATGATCAGATGACGAATGCCAGAATTTTGTTGCAGTAGTAGAAAGCCCGCTACAACTAACAAATCTTTCGAAAGAGTCAAATCTCGACTTTCAAACGTTCTCCTGTTTGAAAACGTACAATTTGTTCATTCTGGCAACCAATTCCTCTGACAAAAACATTAATAAGTTGTGCAGAAAAATTGGTTAAAA
>JBDKSY010000283.1:0-2539 GCA_039680395.1 Anaerolineaceae bacterium
ACGATCGTTCCGCTGGTAGGCTGCTCCAAACCCATGAGCGATAAAGCCAGGGTGGTTTTTCCGCAGCCGCTTTCCCCAGCCAGCACCAGTACTTCCCCTTCGTGCATGTCAAAGCTTACCCCATCAAGAGCGTGCACATCGCCACCCTTACCCGCAAAGATGCCACGCTTCCCTGCCTGGAAAACCTTTTTAAGATTGCGTACCGAAAGCATTTCATCCATCATTTTGATACCTCTTTAATTTCTTTGATGGATGGCTGTTTCTGTGGTTCTTCCACCAGGAAACACGATGCATAATGGTCATCCTCTATTCTATACAGTGCAGGTTTTTCGCTGCGGCAGCGGGCAAACACCTGCGGGCAGCGTGGAGCGAACCGGCACCCTTTGGGGAGATCATCCAGACGCGGAGGGTAACCGGGGATGGAGATCAGTTCTGCTTCAGGTTGCGAAAGATCTGGAAAAGCTTTCAACAGGTTTTGCGTATAAGGATGTTCAGGATGGTTATAAATGCTATCAACAGGCGCTCTCTCTGCGGTCACACCGCCATACATCACCAGCACAGTATCGCTGATCTCGGCAATGACTCCCAGGTCGTGGGTAATGATGATCACTGCTAATCCTAATTTGTCGCGTAAATCTTCCAGCAATTCCAAAATTTGTGCCTGGATCATCACATCCAGGGCGGTGGTAGGCTCATCAGCGATCAGGATTTTTGGATGGCATGCCAGCGCCATGGCGATCATTGCTCGCTGGCGCATGCCTCCTGAGAATTGGAAGGCATAAGCGTTTGCTCTATCTGCCGCGATACCAACCAGTTCAAGCAACTCAGCCACCCGATTCTTGCGATCAATTTTCGAAAGATCTGGTTCATGGCAGGCAATGGCTTCTTCAATCTGATCACCAATCGTACGTACAGGGTTCAATGCATTCATGGCACCCTGGAATACGATAGCAATTTCACCCCAGCGAATAGATGCCATTTCGCGCTCGGAAAGAGAAAGCAGATCCTGTCCGTTAAACAACACTTCGCCAGAGGTGATCTGACCATTCACGGGCAGGAGTCTTAACAAACCCAGCATCAAGGTGGATTTTCCGCAACCGCTTTCACCTACCATACCCAATATTTCACCTGCATGAAGCGTAAAGGAAACATCTTCGATAGCCTGTAAGCGGACATTTTGTTCCGCCAGATAATCAATACACAGGTGTTTTACTTCAAGCAAAGGGGTATCCTGGGTCATGATAGCTCTCTCCCTTTACGGGCGATCATGCCACGCCCCACGGAGAGGTGGTGGGTTTCCAGACGAGGATTCAGCACCTGTTCCAGCCCCTGGCCAAGCAGTGTACAACCTAAGACAACCCAGACAATTCCTAACCCGGGAGGCAGCAAAGCCCACCATGCTCCTGCACTCACTCCCCCCCGGCTGAATGCAAAGTTGAGCATCTGCCCCCATGAGATAGTAGTGGGATCTGCCAAACCGAGGAAAGAAAGGGTACTCTCTTCCAGAATGGCAAGTGAAATGACAAGTACCGTATTGGCGATCATGAGGGGCAACACCAGAGGAAGAATATGCTGTCCGATGATGTGAAAACCACCTGCACCAATCGCTCGTGCGCGCAAGACAAATTTCCGTTCTTTTACCGTTAATGTTTGCGAACGCACCAGCCTGGCAGTGCCCGTCCATCCCAGTACACCAATGACGATAATGATATTGATCAGGCTTGGTTTGGTAAGCGCCACCATCACTACTGCCAGAGGTAAATTGGGGATCACCAGGATAATATCGGTGAAACGCATCAAAATGTTCTCAATCTTGCCGCCAAAGTACCCGGCGACAATGCCTATCGTGCCACCTATAAAAACAGAAATGAATGTGGCAAAAAAGCCAACAATAAGGCTTACCCGTGAGCCGTAGATGAAATTAGAAAGCACATCGCCACCGGCATCATCCGTGCCAAACCAGTGTGCAGCCGAGGGTTTGGCATAAATATCTTCAATAGTGACTCTCACCGTTGCATGCGGGTCGTATGGTGCTATCCAGGGAGCAAGTATTGCTACCAGGATCGAAATGAACACCATCGTAAATCCAACCATCCCCATAGGATTCTTGCGGAAGGAGTTCCAAAAACCACGAAAACCGCTGAATGTTTGCATCTCCATCTCAACCTGCCTGCACCCGCGGATCCAGGTAAGAGTACAACAGATCAGCCAGTAAATTGGCAAAAATGACACTGACAGCGATCAACAGAAATGCTCCTTGCAGCATGGGGTAATCTCGCCTGCCAACTGCGTCAAAAACTGCATAACCCAGGCCAGGCCAGGAAAAAACTGTCTCGATCTGCATTGCTCCCGCCACGGTAAACCCCAGGTTCATTGCGATGATGGTCACCATGGGCAGCATGGCATTCCGCATGGCATGGTCTTTAAGGATTTGAAAATTGTTCAAGCCTTTAGCTTTCGCAGTCAGAATATAGTCTTCTGAAAGCACCTCTAGAACGGTGCTGCGCATGATCAGCATGTATTCACCCAACACCACAAC